>CAJAOB010000149.1 GCA_903941205.1 uncultured Burkholderiales bacterium
CGCCTCGGCGACGCAGATTCGCGATGCCGCACAAGCCTGGCTGATGCGCCATGCCAAGGGACTCTTCGAGGAGCGGCTGAACCACTACGCGCCGCGCCTGGGTGTGCGCTGGCAGCGCCTGAGCCTGAGCAGCGCTGGCACGCGCTGGGGCAGCGCCAGTGCCGACGGCTCGATCCGCCTGAACTGGCGGCTGATTCATTTCAAGCTCTCGGTGATCGACTATGTCGTGGTGCACGAGTTGAGCCATTTGCGCGTGATGGACCACAGCCCGCGGTTTTGGGACACGGTGCGCGCCGTGGTGCCGGACTATGCCGAGCTGCGCGGCCAGCTCAAGGACGAGATGGTGCCCAAGTGGTGAGGCCCGGTGTTGACTTCAGGCGCGAAGAAACCTGAAATACTGAGCCGGTAAACACTGAACAGGTCAATTCGCGCCCTGCGCGAACATCCCCATGCGCCATCCAGCGTTGCGGGCGATGGCGCCCCCGGTCAGCGCTTGAACCGGTAGATGCCGTCGGCGCCAAGCTGGCGCTCAAGCTGGCTGTCAAACCACAGCAAATGCAGGTGCGCCAGCGCTTCACCCATGGCAAACGTGGTCTGGTGCAGGTCCAGCGCGCGCTTGAACATCACCGGCAGGATATCGGCCGCGCTGCACGGGCTGACCGCGCAGGCCTGCAGCACTTCCTCAAGCCGGTCCCGGTGATGCTCGTGCAATTGCGCAATCCGCCGGTGCAGCCCTTCAAACGGCTTGCCGTGCGACGGCAGCGTCAGGGTGTTCGCGGCCAGCGACTCGAACTTGTCGATGGAGGAAAGGAACAGCGCCAGCGGATTGGACTCGGGCTCGACGTCGTAGACGCTGATGTTGGTCGAAATCCGCGGCAGCATCATGTCGCCGCTGATCAGCACGGGCGCGGGCAAGGCGGCGTCATCGCAGTACAGCGCGATATGTTCCGGCGCATGGCCATAGCCGCTGATGCAGCGCCAGTCGCGCCCGCCGATGCGCAACGCCATGCCGTCCATCAGGCGGCAGTAGCTGCCGGGAAGCTCGGGCACCATGCTCGGGTAATAGCCACTGCGGCCCTTGATTTTTTCAACCGATTCCGGGTCCGTCAGACCGTGCGACTGGAAAAAACGGGCCGCGCTGTCACCACCAAAGCCCGTGGTGCTGCCGCAGGCCAGGCGCGCGGCGTTGAAGTCGGTGGCGCTCACCCACAGGCGCACAGTCCAGCGTTCGCAGAGCCAATGCGCCAGCCCGATATGGTCCGGGTGCATGTGCGTCACCACCACGCGCAACACTGGCAGGCCTTCGAGCTGGGTCGCAAAAATCTGCTCCCACTGGGCCTTCGATTCGTCCTTGGCGATGCAGCAGTCAACCACCGTCCAGCCGGCGCGGCCATCGAGCTCATCGCGCAGCAGCCATAAATTGATGTGGTCCAGCGCGAACGGCAGGGCCATGCGTATCCAGCGGATGCCGGGCGCAACCTCGAGCGCCATGCCGCTGGCCGGCAGTGTGTCACCGAGCGGGTAATGCAGTTGCTGTTCAAGAAGGTTCATGGGCTGGGCCGTCGGGCGGCTTGATCAGGCGCAGGCCTGGTTCACTCAAGGGCGCTGGTGCGCTACATTTGACGTTTACGTCAACGTCAATCGGCCCATTGTAGGGATAAGGGCGTTCGGTCCGGCGGCGCTGGCGGTGTCGATGTTTTTCAAAAGGGTGCCGCTGCGATCATGGCCACGACTTACACCATCAGCGATCTTGCCAAAGAGTTTGACCTGACCACGCGGGCGATTCGCTTTTACGAAGACATGGGCTTGCTGCAACCCCGGCGCGAAGGCCCGGGCGGGCGCAACCGCATCTACAGCGCCCGCGACCGGACCCGGCTGAAACTCACCCTGCGCGCCAAGCGCCTGGGCTTGTCCCTGACCGAGGCCAAGGACATCATCGATTCGTATGAAAGCCCGCGCGACACCGCCCCGCAGTTGCAGAAGTTTCTGGTGGTGCTGGCCGGCCACCGCAAGCAGCTCGAAGAGCAGATGGCAGACCTGCAAGCCAATCTCGAAGAGATCAAGGTGCATGAAAAGGAAGCACGCGCGCTGCTGGCCAGGTCCGTCAAAAAGCCAGTTGCGAGCTAAAGTCAGCCATAATTGACGTTTACGTAACGTCAACCCCTGCGACCCTCCGAAAGCCCTGTGCATGACTGCTTCAAGCCCTCAGACCCTTTCCGGTCCGACCGATTTGTTCCAGCGGGTCGAGGCCAGTTTCGTGCGCCAGGGCTTGATGCAGCATCTGGGCGCGCGGCTGCTGCGCGTTGAAGCTGGGCTGGTCGAAGTGGCGCTGCCGTATTCCGACCGGGTGACGCAGCAGCAGGGTGGTTTTCATGGCGGCGCCATGGGGGCGCTGGCCGACATTGCCGGCGGCTACGCCGGCCTCACGGTGGCGCCCGCCGGCATGGAGGTCACCACGGTGGAATACAAGGTCAACTTCATGGCTGCTTTTCAAGGGGGCGAATTGCGCGCCACCGGACGCGTGCTCAAGGGTGGCAAGCGCATCATCGTCACCACGGCCGAAGTGCGCCACGTGGCCCCGGACGGAAAAGTCAGCGATTGCGCGGTGATGCAGCAAACGCTGGTGCCCGTGCCGCAAACCTACTGAACGCAAACACCGCCAGCACACAACCGTCATTTGAAGGAAACACGCGATGAACATGCCCGGACTCAACTTTCAGCTTGGCGAAGACATAGACGCACTGCGCGACGCGGTGCGTGAATTCGCGCAGATTGAAATCGCGCCACGCGCCGCCGAAATCGACAAGAACGACCAGTTCCCCATGGACCTGTGGCGCAAGATGGGCGATCTGGGCGTGCTCGGCATCACCGTTGGCGAGGAGTACGGCGGCGCCAACATGGGTTATCTGGCGCACATGATTGCCATGGAAGAAATCTCGCGCGCTTCTGCCTCGGTCGGCCTGAGCTACGGCGCGCACTCCAACTTGTGCGTCAACCAGATCAAGCGCAATGGCACGCCCGAGCAGCGCGCCAAATACCTGCCCAAACTCATCACCGGCGAGCATGTGGGCGCGCTGGCCATGAGCGAGCCGGGCGCCGGCAGCGACGTGATCAGCATGAAGCTCCGGGCCGAGGACAAGGGGGGCTACTACCTGCTCAACGGCAGCAAGATGTGGATCACCAACGGCCCCGACGCAGACACCCTGGTGGTTTATGCCAAATCCGAACCCGAACTGGGCGCCCGGGGCGTGACGGCTTTTTTGATTGAAAAGGGCATGCCGGGTTTTTCCGTGGCGCAAAAGCTCGACAAACTCGGCATGCGGGGCAGCCACACCGGCGAGCTGGTGTTTCATGACGTTGAAGTGCCGGCGCAGAACATTTTGGGCGGCCTGAACAACGGTGCCAAGGTGCTGATGAGTGGTCTGGACTACGAGCGCGCCGTGCTGACCGGCGGGCCGCTGGGCATCATGCAATCGGTGATGGACAGCGTGCTGCCCTACATCCATGACCGCAAGCAATTCGGTCAGAGCATCGGTGAGTTTCAGCTGATTCAGGGCAAGGTCGCGGACATGTACACGGTGCTGCAGGCGGGGCGTTCATTTGCCTACACCGTCGCCAAAAACCTGGACTTGCTGGGCGTCGAGCATGTGCGTCAGGTGCGCAAGGATTGCGCCTCGGTCATTTTGTGGTGCGCTGAAAAAGCCACCTGGATGGCCGGCGAGGGCGTGCAGATTTACGGCGGCAACGGCTACATCAACGATTACCCCCTGGGTCGGCTGTGGCGTGATGCCAAGCTCTATGAAATTGGCGCGGGCACCAGCGAGATCCGCCGCATGCTGATCGGACGCGAACTCTTTGCAGAAACCTTGTAAGCGCCGCTGCCAGCCCAGCCGGTGAAAATACCCGCCATGACTACCTCCATCAAAGATCTCTTCGCCCATAACCGCGCCTGGGCCGCGCAAATGGAAGCCGAGCGGCCGGACTTTTTCACCAGCCTGGTGCAGCAGCAAACGCCCAAGTACATGTGGATCGGCTGCTCGGACAGCCGGGTGCCGGCCAACCAGATCACCGGGCTGGAGCCGGGCGAGGTGTTCGTTCACCGCAATGTGGCCAACGTGGTGGTGCATTCAGACCTGAACGCGCTGTCGACCATCCAGTTTGCCGTTGAGCGCCTGAAGGTCGAGCATGTCATGGTGGTGGGCCACTACGGCTGCTCGGGCGTGCGTGCTGCGCTCGAGGGCGCACGCATCGGACTTGCCGACAACTGGCTGCGGCATATTCAGGATGTGCGCGACCTGCACCGCGGCTTGCTGGATGGCATTGCTGAAGCCCACCGCTGCGACGCGCTGGTCGAGCTCAACGCGATCGAGCAGGTGGTGAATGTGGCCCAAAGTACGGTCTTGCAAGACGCCTGGCTGCGCGGGCAGACGGTGGCGCTGCACGGCTGGGTTTACGGCATTCACGACGGCTTGCTCAAGGATATGGGCATCACGGTCAGCGGCAATGACAGCCTGGAATCGGTCTACCGTACAGCCGTCGAGGGTGTGGCGCGGGCGCAGCGCAGCTAAAGCCCATGCGCCGCTTTTCCTACGGCCGTTGCCCCTGTTTGGCCGCTAGGCGCCGTCCGCTGGCCAGCCGATGATTGGCAGTCCTGCCGCTTTTTTTTAACGAATTCAAGGAGATCTCATGTCTGAATCCATCGTGATCCTCGGCGCTGCCCGTACCCCCATGGGCGGCTTTCAGGGCGACTTCGCCAGCCTGGCTGCGCACGACCTGGGTGGCGCCGCCATCCGCGCAGCTGTCGAGCGCGCTGGTGTCGCGCCTGACAAAATTGACGAAGTGCTGTTTGGCAATTGCCTGATGGCGGGCCAGGGTCAGGCGCCTGCGCGTCAGGCCGGCTTCAAGGGCGGTTTGCCGGCCGGCACCGGCGCGGTCACGCTGTCCAAAATGTGCGGCTCGGGCATGGAGGCCACCATGCTCGCGCACGACCAGTTGGTGGCGGGCAGCCGTGACCTGATGGTCTCCGGCGGCATGGAGAGCATGACCAACGCACCGCACCTGCTGCTCAAGGGCCGCAGCGGCATCCGCATCGGCCACGACCGCATCTATGACCACATGATGCTCGACGGCCTCGAAGACGCGTACGAACCGGGCCGCGCCATGGGCACCTTCGGCGAGCAGTGCGCAGAAAAATACCAGTTCACCCGCGAAGCGCAGGACGCCTTTGCGATTGCCAGTGTGCAGCGCGCCAAGGCCGCCACCGAGTCCGGCGCATTTGCCGCCGAGATCACACCGGTCACCGTCAAAACGCGCAGCGGCGAAGTTGTAGTGGCCATCGACGAAGGCCCGGGCAAGGTCAAGCTCGACAAAATCACCAGCCTCAAGCCCGCCTTCAAGAAAGACGGCACCATCACCGCCGCGTCGAGCTCGTCCATCAACGACGGCGCGGCCGCTCTGGTGCTGGCGCGCGCATCAACCGCCCAGGCGATGGGCGCCAAGCCGATCGCCCGCATCGTCGGTCACGCGACCTTTGCCCAAGCGCCTGAGTGGTTCACCACCGCCCCGGTGGGCGCAGTGCAAAAACTGCTCAAGAACATCGGCTGGAGTGTCAAGGATGTTGATTTGTGGGAAATCAACGAAGCCTTTGCCGTGGTGCCCATGGCCGCCATGAAAGAGCTGGGCATCAGCCACGACATCGTCAACGTCAATGGCGGCGCTTGCGCGCTGGGCCACCCGATTGGCGCCAGCGGCGCACGCATCATCGTCACCTTGCTCTACGCGCTCAAGGCCCGCGGCCTCAAGCGTGGCGTGGCCACCTTGTGCATAGGCGGCGGCGAAGGCACAGCGCTGGCCGTTGAACTTCTTTAATTGTTGAAACCACAAAGGCAAGCATGCTGCTGACCGATGACCAGGAACAGATTCGTGACGCGGTGCGCGCCTTTTCGCAAGCCGAGTTGTGGCCAAACGCCGCGCGCTGGGACCAGCAGCGGCACTTCCCTCAAGAGGCGCACCAGGGGCTGGCCGCGCTGGGCGCTTATGGCATTTGCGTGCCTGAAGAACTCGGCGGCGCCAACCTCGACTACCTGACGTTGGCGCTGGTGCTTGAAGAAATTGCCGCCGGCGACGGCGGCACCAGCACCGCCATCAGCGTGACCAACTGCCCGGTCAACGCCATCTTGATGCGCTACGGCAACGCGGCGCAGCAAAAGCAATGGCTAACACCGCTGGCCCAGGGCCAGATGCTCGGCGTCTTTTGCCTGACCGAGCCGCATGTGGGCAGCGACGCTTCGGCGCTCAAGACCTCGGCGCTCAAAGACGGCGACAGCTATGTTCTGAACGGCGTCAAGCAGTTCATCACCAGCGGGCAAAACGGCAGCCTGGCCATCGTCATCGCCGTGACCGACAAGGGCGCCGGCAAAAAAGGCATGAGCGCCTTCATCGTGCCCACCGCCACGCCGGGTTACCAGGTGGCGCGCCTTGAGGACAAGCTCGGTCAGCACAGCAGCGACACCGCGCAGATCAACTTTGACAACTGCCGCATTCCGGCCGAGAACCTGATCGGCGCCGAAGGCGAGGGCTACCGCATTGCGCTGTC
>CAJAOB010000150.1 GCA_903941205.1 uncultured Burkholderiales bacterium
ATGCCCCGGTCATCGAGTTGGTGTTCACCCGGCTGCACGCCGGCGGCAAGTTCGACAAGGGCAAGGGCGGCGCCTACAGCTTCTCGGGCGGCCTGCACGGCGTGGGCGTCAGCGTGACCAACGCGCTTTCGAAGCGCATGGAAGTCTCATCCTGGCGCGAAGGCAAGGCGGCTCGCCTGGTCTTTTCGGGTGGTGACGTCATCGAGGCGCTGGAAATCCGCCCCGCAAGCGAGGGCGACCGCAAGAGCGGCACCGCCGTGCGCGCCTGGCCCGACGCCAAATACTTTGAATCGTCGGCGCTGCCCATGGCCGAGCTGACGCACCTGCTGCGCAGCAAGGCCGTGCTGATGCCCGGCGTCAGTGTCACGCTCATCAACGAAAAATCCAAAGAAACCCAGACCTGGCTTTACAAGGGCGGCCTGCGCGACTACCTGACGCAAACGCTGAGCGGCGACCCGGTGATTCCGCTCTTTGAAGGCGAAGGCTTTGCCGACGCGGCCCATGAAAGCTTTGCCGAAGGCGAGGGCGCGCAGTGGTGCGTGGCCTTCACCGAAGACGGCCAGCCGGTGCGCGAAAGCTATGTCAATTTGATTCCCACCAGCGCCGGCGGCACGCACGAAAGCGGCCTGCGCGACGGCCTTTTCACCGCCGTCAAAAGCTTTGTAGACCTGCACTCGCTGCTGCCCAAGGGCGTCAAGCTGCTGCCCGAAGACGTTTTTGCCCGCGCCAGCTACGTGCTGTCGGCGAAGGTGCTGGACCCGCAGTTTCAGGGTCAGATCAAAGAGCGCCTCAACTCGCGCGACGCGGTGCGTCTGGTGTCGAGCTTTGTGCGGCCCACGCTCGAACTCTGGCTGAACCAGCACGTCGAATACGGCAAAAAGCTCGCCGAGCTGGCGATTCGCGCCGCCCAGTCGCGCCAGAAAGCCGGCCAGAAAGTTGAAAAGCGCAAGGGCTCCGGCGTGGCCGTGTTGCCCGGGAAGCTGACCGACTGCGAAAGCAAGGACCTGGCGCACAACGAGGTGTTTCTGGTCGAGGGCGACTCGGCCGGCGGCAGCGCCAAAATGGGCCGCGACAAGGAAAGCCAGGCCATCCTGCCCCTGCGCGGCAAGGTGCTCAACACCTGGGAAGTCGAGCGCGACCGGCTGTTTGCCAACAACGAAATTCACGACATCGCCGTGGCTATTGGCGTGGACCCGCACGGCGCCGACGATGCGCCCGGACTGAGCGGCGCCGGGCCGTCCCAAACCTCTAACTCTCCCTTTGGGGGCGATATTCTTGCTGGCCTGCGCTACGGCAAGGTCTGCATCCTGAGCGACGCCGACGTGGACGGCTCGCACATCCAGGTGCTGCTGCTGACGCTGTTTTTCAGGCACTTTCCCAAGCTGATCGAGGCTGGCCATTTGTACGTGGCCCGACCGCCGCTCTTCAGGGTGGACGCGCCCGCGCGCGGCAAGAAGCCGGCCTCCAAGGTCTACGCGCTCGACGAAGGTGAACTCAACGCCATTCTCGACAAGCTGCGCAAAGAAGGCGTGAAAGAGGGTGCCTGGAGCATCAGCCGCTTCAAAGGCCTGGGCGAGATGAGCGCTGAGCAACTGTGGGAAACCACGCTCAACCCCGACACCCGTCGCCTCATGCCCGTTCAGCTGGGCAACGTTGACTTTTCAAGCACCGAGAGTCTGATCACCAAGCTCATGGGCAAAGGCGAGGCCGCAGCCCGCCGCGAGCTCATGGAACTGCACGGCGACGCGGTCGACATCGACATCTGACCCACGCCAGACTCGCCCCGTCAAAGCGCCTTTTCCAGCGATGAACTCCCCGACCCCAGCCCGGCGCCATCGCGCATTGAACTTGTGGCGGGCGGTCTGGCTGCCGGTTTTGTTATGCCTGACCCTGGGCAGCACGGCGGCTCGGGCAGACGTTTGGGCGTATATCGATGCCCGCGGCGTCGCTCATTTTTCGGCCGAGCGCCTTGACGATCGCTACGAGCTGTTCCTCAAGGGCGGCACGCCGGAGCCGGGCGCCGCAAGCTTAAACGCCAGCGCCAGCGCCCATCCCGCGCCGGCAGCGCCCCAGGCCGCGCCCATCGGCCACAGCTACCCTTCAACGCCAACGCCAGCGCTATCCCCAGCTTCAGCCCCGTCGCGGCTGCTGACTTATCTCGAGCAGTCGCCGCGTTACAAGGCGGTGCAGCATCTGCTCAAAGACGCAGCGCTCACGCACGGCATTGACCACGCCTTGCTCAAGGCCCTGATCGCCGCCGAGTCCGGCTTTGACACCCATGCGGTTTCGCCCAAAGGGGCAGTCGGCCTCATGCAACTGATCTCGGCCACTGCCGAGCGTTATGGTGTCAAGGCCGACCGCACTGGCGGCATCGAGAAAAAACTCACCGATCCGCAAACCAATTTGCGCGCCGGCTCGCGCTACCTGCGGGACTTGCTTGCCATGTTTCCGGGCCGGCTCGATCTGGCCGTGGCCGCCTACAACGCGGGCGAAGGCGCGGTGCAGCGCGCCGGCAACAAGATCCCGAACTATCCCGAAACCCAGAACTACGTCAAAACCGTGTTGCAGCTGTACGCCCATCTCAAACCCCCCGCGCCCAAAGAGGCGCCAGAGCTCCCGGCCGCAATCCCCGCCCCGGCTGTCACCCCAAGCCCCGTGCGCCCCGACATGATGGGTGGCGCCAGCGGCCGTGGCAACATGCCCCCGCCGAGCGGCCGAAGCCTTTTGCGCCCGGAGACCGGCATGTAGCGCTTGCGCACCCGGGCCGCAATGGCGGCAATGGCCTTAATGCCCGCAAGGGCCGCCATGCCGGCGTGGTGCCAGCCGCCGCCAGCCGCCTTCAAACCGCGAGCCCTGTTCTTTTAGTTTTTCTATTGTTTTCACCCGTTTCAAGCGCCTTTCGGCCCCTGACCCCAGCCTGAGCTGAACTACTGATCTGACACCGCCATGGACTTATTCACCCCCGACGCACCCGCCCCGGCCCCCGAGCCCGCCGACCAGGATTCCCTCGCTGCATACGCCCAGCGCGCCTACCTTGAATACGCGCTGAGCGTGGTCAAGGGCCGCGCCTTGCCCGACGTTTGCGACGGTCAAAAGCCCGTGCAGCGCCGCATTTTGTACAGCATGTCGCGCATGGGCCTGGGCTTTGGCGGGGCCAACGGTGCCACCGGTGCCAAGCCCGTCAAAAGCGCCCGCGTGGTCGGCGACGTGCTGGGCCGCTTTCATCCGCACGGTGACCAGGCCGCCTACGACGCGCTGGTGCGCATGGCGCAAGACTTCTCGCAGCGCTACCCGCTCATTGACGGGCAGGGCAACTTCGGCTCTAGAGACGGCGACGGCGCCGCCGCCATGCGCTACACCGAAGCCCGCCTGTCGCGCATCACCAGCTTGCTGATGGACGAGATCGACGAAGGCACGGTCGAGTTTGTGCCCAACTACGACGGCTCCACCGAAGAGCCCGGCCAGCTGCCCGCGCGCCTGCCGTTCACGCTGCTCAACGGCGCCAGCGGCATTGCCGTCGGCCTGGCCACCGAGATCCCCAGCCACAACCTGCGCGAAGTGGCCGACGCCTGCGTGGCCCTCATCAAAAATCCCAACCTCAGCGACGAAGCCATTGCCGGCTTCATCGCCGGGCCCGACTACCCGGGCGGCGGGCAGATCATCTCCAGCGCCACCGAAATCGCCGCCGCCTACCGCACCGGCCGCGGCTCGCTCAAAGTGCGCGCCCGCTGGAAGATTGAAGACCTGGCCCGCGGCCAGTGGCAACTGGTCGTCAACGAACTGCCGCCCGGCGTCAGCACCCAGCGCGTGCTCGAAGAAATCGAAGAAATCACCAACCCCAAGGTCAAGCTCGGCAAAAAAGCGCTCAGCCAGGACCAAGTCCAGCTCAAGCAAACCCTGCTGGCCGTGCTCGACGTGGTGCGCGACGAGTCCAGCAAGGACGCTGCCGTGCGCCTGGTCTTTGAGCCCAAGACCAGCCGCATCGAGCAAAGCGAGCTCATCAACACCTTGCTGGCGCACACCAGCCTGGAAAGCTCCTCGCCCATCAACATGACCATGGTGGGGCTCGACGGTCGGCCCACGCAAAAGTCGCTGCGGCAAATACTCACCGAGTGGATCACTTTCAGGCAAACCACCATCGAGCGGCGCTCGCAGTACCGGCTCGACAAGGTGCTCTCGCGCATCCATATATTGGAAGGCCGGCAGCTGGTGCTGCTCAACATCGACGAAGTGATCGCCATCATCCGCCAGGCCGAAGACCCCAAGGCCGCGCTGATCGAGCGCTTCAAGCTCAGCGAGCGCCAGGCCGAAGACATTCTGGAAATCCGCCTGCGCCAGCTCGCCCGGCTTGAAGCCATCAAGATCGAGCAAGAGCTCAGCAACCTGCGCGAAGAACAAGGCAAGCTCGAAGAAATCCTCGGCAACCCGACCGCCTTGCGCCGCCTCATGGTCAAAGAGATTGAAGCTGACGCGAAAATTTTTGCCGACCCGCGCCGCACATTGATTCAGGCCGACAAAAAAGCCGTGCTCGAAGTCAAAGTGGTCGACGAGCCGGTCACCGTCGTCGTCAGCGCCAAAGGCTGGGTGCGCGCGCGCAACGCCCATGGCCACGACGCCGCCAGCTTCGCCTTCAAAGCCGGTGACGGCTTGTACGACACCTTTGAATGCCGCACCGTCGACACCCTGCTGGTGTTTGGCAGCAACGGCCGCGTTTACTCGGTGCCCGTGGCCTCGCTGCCCGGCGCACGCGGCGACGGCCAGCCCGTCACCACCCTCATAGACCTGGAAGCCGGCACCCAAGTGGCCCATTACTTCGCCGGCCCGGCCTCGGCTCAGCTCTTGCTGGCCGGCTCAGGCGGCTACGGCTTTTTGGCCAGCGTAGACAACATGGTCTCGCGCAACAAAAGCGGCAAAGCCTTCATCAGCCTGGGCGAGGGCGAAACCATCTGCCGCCCCTCCCACGCAGCAGGCAGCTCAGGCGCCCAGCCCCTGCCAGAAGCCACCCACGTCGCCTGCGCCTCCACGGGCGGCCGCATTTTGACCTTTGAAATCGACGAACTCAAGCTGATGGAAAAAGGCGGCCGCGGCCTCATGCTCATAGACCTCGAAGCCAAAGACCAGCTGGCCGGTGCCGCCGCCTACAAGCGCAGCATCAAGATCGAAGGCATTGGCCGGGGCGGCAAAGAGCGCGAAGAAACGCTGGAAATCCGCAGTTTGAACAACGCGCGTGCGGCGCGGGCCAAGAAGGGGAAGGTGGCGGATTTGGGGTTCAAGCCGAATGGGGTGGTGCGGGTGGAGTGAGGGGCTGGGTTGGGAATAGTTTGTCGGGTACGGCGGTTTTCGATTCAAAGCTGAGAGTTCTCTCGGTTGAATGAACGTCCGGTTTGCAGCGGGAGCAGTCATCGATCTTCGCAAGCTGACCTGCAGCTATCGGCCAAAAGCGGCCCTCAGACAAACCGATAAGCAGGGCAAGGGGTTAGGCGTCACTCTTGAGCCAACCGGCCGGTGGTAGGTTCATTAACTGCAATGGAGCAACTGGAACCGAAGAACATGGGAGCACCAATTATTGAAACCGACCGACTGATCTTGCGGGCTCACCGTCTGGATGACTTTCCTGCACTGGCAGCCATGTGGGGAGACCCAGTAGTCGCTCGTTTCATTAGCGGGCAGCCTTCGACGCGGGAGGCATGCTGGGCGCGGCTTCTTCGCTATGTCGGGCACTGGGAGTTGCTTGGCTTTGGCTACTGGGCCGTGCAAAGGAAAGACGGTGCTCAGCTCATCGGTGACGTAGGCTTTGCGAACTGGGAGCGAAACATAAGTCCTTCCCTGGATGGCCTGCCGGAAGGTGGTTGGGTGTTCTCAACCGAGGCGCATGGGCGCGGCATCGCTACTGAAGCTGTGAACGCTGCGCTTGCATGGATGGATGAAAAGTTTGGAGCCAAAACGACGGCGTGCATTATTGGCCCAGGAAACGCTGCATCCATTCGGGTTGCTCAAAAGGCTGGGTATCAAGAGTACTGCCGGTCAGAATTTAAAGGGTCACAAGTGATCCAGTTTCGTCGCCAAGGGGCTGGCGGAGGGTCTGGTGATGCCTGACGTCATGTATCCCGCAGGACTTACGAGATCAATCAGGCGATGAGGGTTAATCTGGTGACAACTTATGTCATGAGCGTTTCGACGGCTGCTTTTCATCGCGGCTTCGAATGTCCGATATGGATCGGTTATTGCCAATGACTTGCC
>CAJAOB010000151.1 GCA_903941205.1 uncultured Burkholderiales bacterium
AATCGCGGTCGGCTGGTCGCCGGTCGGCTCGTAAGGCATGAACAGTTCAAACGGCGAGCCCGGAAAGCTCACAAAATTACCGGGCAAAGCCCCTTCGGCAGGGGCGCTGACAACTTCGCTGACTTCTTGCATAAAGCTTTGATTCCCAGCCCGTTAAAATTCGGGCAACCAAACAGAATACGCCATTGCGGCGACCAGCGGGACACCTTGCGCAAAACCCTGAAGTGCTGCGCAAGAGCTGACAGGCCAAGGCCTGGTGAGCATTTTCCCGCGCCAACCCAAACACCCTCCCATTCCAAAGGATTTTTTCATGTCTTTGTTCTCCGCTGTCGAAATGGCCCCGCGCGACCCGATCCTGGGCCTCAACGAGCAATATGCTGCCGACAAGAACCCGGCCAAGGTCAACCTTGGGGTTGGCGTTTATTACGACGACAGCGGCAAGCTGCCCTTGCTGCAATGCGTACGCGCCGCAGAAAAGCTCATGTCGGATGCACCGGCGCCACGCGGTTATTTGCCGATTGACGGCATTGCGGCCTACGACGCGGCAGTCAAAAGCCTGGTGTTCGGGGCTGACAGCGAAGTCGTGACATCAGGCCGGGTCGCCACCATCCAGGCCATTGGCGGCACGGGCGGCCTGAAGGTGGGCGCTGACTTTTTAAAGCGCCTGAACCCCAATGCCAAGGTCATGATCAGTGATCCGAGCTGGGAAAACCACCGCGCGCTCTTCACGAACGCCGGCTTCACCGTCGAAAGCTACCCGTATTACGACGCGGACAAGCGCGGAATCAACTTTAACGGCATGCTGGCCAGCATCAAGGCGGCCGCGCCTGGAACCATCGTGCTGCTGCACGCCTGCTGCCACAACCCGACGGGCTATGACATCACGGCAGCCCAGTGGGACGAGGTGGTCGCAGCGGTCAAGACCGGCGACTTGGTGGCTTTCCTTGACATGGCCTACCAGGGCTTTGGCCACGGTATTGCCGAAGATGGCGCGGCCATCGGCAAGTTCACCGCCGCTGGCCTGAACTTCTTCGTCTCGACTTCCTTTTCAAAGAGCTTTAGCCTTTACGGCGAGCGGGTAGGCGCCTTGAGCGTTCTTTGCCAAAGCAAGGAAGAAGCTGATCGCGTGCTGAGCCAGCTGAAAATCGCGATTCGCACCAACTACAGCAACCCGCCAATTCACGGGGGCGCTGTGGTCGCCGCCGTGCTTAACACGCCTGAATTGCGGGCCATGTGGGAAAAGGAACTGGCCGAAATGCGGGTTCGGATCAAGCAGATGCGAACCATGCTGGTCGAAAAGCTCAAGGCCGCGGGCGTGCAGCAAGACATGAGCTTCATCACCACGCAAATCGGCATGTTCAGCTACTCGGGCCTGACAAAAGACCAGATGGTGCGTCTGCGCAGTGAGTTTGGCGTTTATGGCACCGATACCGGCCGCATGTGCGTGGCAGCGCTCAACAGCAAAAATATCGACGACGTCTGCGCAGCGATCGCCAAGGTGATCTGAAGCCTGCAACCCGATGGCGCGGCCTGCGCCCTGCTCATCAAAAAGCCCTGCAAGATCGCCAGACCTTGCAGGGCTTTTCAGTTTGCGTTCAGGCGGCCGGGGCTTCAGGCCTCGCCCCAGAGCATGGATCGCATGGAAATGGACCCGAGCTGGAAGCTGGTGTTGAAAAACTTCACTGGCTCCCCGGGGCTGACCGCGCCCGCAGCGTAAAGCAGGGGAAGCAAATGCTCGTAGGTCGGATGCGCCATGGTCGCCAGACTTCCGAGCTTCTGGAAATTCTGTAAGGCGTCAAGCTGCCCCTGCTGCACGTAGCCGGCGATGGTCTGGTCAAACTCCAGAGCCCAGTCATAGGCCTGATGGGATGCAGCGCCGCGCTGCGCCTGTGGCAGGTTGTGAACCACGTTGCCGCTGGCCACGATCAGCACGCCACACTGGCGCAAGGCCTTGAGCTGGCGGGCCAGCGCGTAATGGTCAGCGGGCGCCCGGCTGTAGTCCATGCTCAGTTGAAGGACCGGAATGTCAGCCCTGGGAAACATCGGCATGAGCACCGACCAGGCGCCGTGGTCCAGGCCCCAGTGGGTGTCCAGCCCCAGAGGCAGGGACGCCCGCTGGCGCACCGCAATGCTGATCTCGGCCGCCGCATCCGGCGCACCGGGCGCAGGGTATTGCTGGTCAAACAGTTCCTGCGGGAATCCGCCAAAGTCATGAATCGTTTTGGGCTGAGCCATCGCCGTCAGCCACCAGCCGTCGGTGAGCCAGTGCGCCGAAATACACAAGATAAGCTGGGGCGTGGGCCAGTCTGAACCAAAACGCGCGCCCAGGGCCTGCCAGCTGCGGCGGTATTCGTTGTCCGTGATGGCATTCATGGGGCTTCCGTGCCCAAGAAAAAGCACCGGCATCGAATCAGATGGTTTCAATTTTTCAAAATGCATGGTGCATCGAGTCTAGCCGCGGGTTGATCTATCACTTTGGTGCTTCAAAGCCCCAGGAATTGCTCGACGTTCGCGTACCTAGGCATGAATCTGAAGCGGTGCTCCCGCGATGAAGCTTTCACCAAGGTGACAAAAGCAGGACTGGCGAAAAGCGAATTAGTGTCGACACTCCGATTTGAAAGCTCTGCTGCTGGTATATTGCATCGCAACATTGTCAGATGGCAAACTCACAAAGGATCGTCCCATGCTCTACCAGGTCTATGAAACGCAACGCACGCTGATGGAGCCTTTCGTTGACTTTGCGCAAGCTGCCGCCAAGCTCTACAGCAACCCGATGACGCCCGCCGGTCAAAACCCGTTTGCACAGCGCGTCGCCGCAGGCTACAGCCTGATTTACCGACTTGGCAAGGATTACGAAAAGCCGAGTTTCGGCCTCACGACTGTTGATGTCGACGGCACAGACGTCGCCGTTCATGAGCGCGTCGAGCTGGACAAGCCTTTTTGCGAGCTGCGCCGTTTCAAGCGCTTCACCGACGACCCGAGCACCTTGACGCGCCTGAAAGCACAGCCTGTAGTGCTGATCGTCGCGCCACTCTCCGGCCATTACGCCACGCTGCTGCGCGACACCGTCAAAACCATGCTCAAGGACCATAAGGTCTATATCACTGACTGGAAAAATGCCCGCATCGTCCCCCTGTCTGAAGGCAGTTTTCACTTGGACGACTACGTCAACTACGTGCAGGAGTTCATTCGGCATCTGCAAGCCAAGTACGACAACTGCCACGTCATCAGCGTCTGCCAGCCCACGGTGCCGGTACTCGCAGCGATTTCCCTGATGGCCTCACGCGGGGAGACCACCCCGCTGAGCATGACCATGATGGGCGGCCCTATCGATGCTCGCAAATCGCCGACGGCGGTTAACAACCTGGCCATGAACAAGAGCTTCAGCTGGTTTGAAAACAATGTGATCTTTCGCGTTCCGAGCAATTTCCCGGGCGCCGGCCGCCGCGTTTATCCAGGCTTCTTGCAACACACTGGCTTCGTGGCCATGAACCCTGATCGACACGCCAGCAGCCATTACGACTACTTCAAGGACCTGCTTAAAGGGGATGACGCCAGCGCTGAAGCCCATCGCAAGTTCTATGACGAATACAACGCCGTCCTGGACATGGACGCGGACTACTACCTCGAAACCATCAAGACCGTGTTCCAGGAGTTCAAGCTGGTTCACGGCACATGGGACGTGCGCAATGAGCAAGGCTTGATCGAACGCGTCCGACCTGAAGATATCACCACGACGGCGCACTTCACGGTCGAGGGCGAACTCGACGACATCTCGGGTTCGGGCCAGACTGAGGCTGCACACAGCCTGTGCTTCAACATCCCCAAAGAGCGCCAGAAGCACCTTGAAGTCAAGGGCGCCGGTCACTACGGGATTTTCAGTGGCCGTCGCTGGAGAGAAATCGCTTACCCAGCCGTCAAGGCCTTTATCCTGGCACATGACAAGCAGCCGCAGGCGAATTCTCAAAGCCTCCAAACCGCCACGCCAGCACCGCGCAAGTCGTCAGTCGTTTCACAGGCTGCCGCCAAAAAGCGGCCCGCGACGGCCTTGAAAAAAGTAGCCTCGGGCCAGTAGGCGCCTGCAGGCGATGCCTAAGGGCATAACACCGACTTGGCCAGCCGGTGGGCTTGGGGAAATCAGCTTGGCAGAACGCATCAATGCGCTGCTGCCGCAAACTCAATGCACCCGCTGTGGCTACCCTGATTGCGGGGCCTACGCCGAAGCGATTGCGAGCGATGGTGCCGCCATTAACCGCTGCCCGCCCGGAGGCGCGCAGGGCGTGCGCCGGCTAGCAACCGTCACCGATAGAGAAATCATTGGACTGGACACACAGCGCGGCATCGAGGGGCCGCGTCATGTCGCAGTGATTGATGAAGCTTGGTGCATTGGCTGCACGCTGTGCTTGCCGGTATGCCCCACAGACGCCATCATTGGGAGCAACAAACGAATGCACGCCGTCCTTGAAAAGTACTGCACTGGTTGCGAGCTCTGCATTCCGGTCTGTCCCGTCGACTGCATCAGTCTGGTGAACGTGACAGGCGAAAAATCAGGGTGGGAAGCGTGGTCGAACGACCAAGCTCGGCAAGCGAGCAGCCGCTATAAGCTTCATCAACTCAGGCAGTTGCGAGAAG
>CAJAOB010000152.1 GCA_903941205.1 uncultured Burkholderiales bacterium
ACTTCGCCGCTGTCAGGCTGCTCTTTTCCGGCGATCAGCTTGAACAATGTCGATATACCGGCACCGGTGGGGCCGATGATGCCGACGATGGCGCCTGCGGGGATCTTGAAGCTCAGGTTGTCAATCAAGAGGCGGTCACCAAAGGACTTGCTCACGCCCTTGAATTCGATGACTTCATTGCCCAGGCGCTCGGCCACGGGAATGAAAATTTCTTGCGTCTCGTTGCGCTGCTGGTATTCGAAGTCCGACAGTTCCTCGAAGCGGGCCAGCCGCGACTTGCTCTTGGCCTGACGCGCCTTGGGGTTCTGGCGCGACCATTCCAGCTCTTTCTTCAAGGCCTTGGCGCGGGCTTCCTCGCCCTTTTGCTCTTGCGCCAGGCGCTCGCCCTTCTGGTCCAGCCAGGAGCTGTAATTGCCCTTCCAGGGAATGCCGTGGCCGCGGTCCAGTTCCAGAATCCACTCGGCGGCGTTGTCCAGGAAGTAGCGGTCGTGGGTGATGGCAACCACGGTGCCCGGAAAACGCTGCAAGAACTGCTCGAGCCAGTCCACCGATTCGGCGTCCAGGTGGTTGGTAGGCTCGTCAAGCAGCAGCATGTCGGGCTTGGACAGCAGCAGGCTGCACAGCGCCACGCGGCGTTTTTCACCGCCCGAGAGCACGCCGATCTTGGCGTCCCAGGGCGGCAGGCGCAGCGCATCGGCGGCGATTTCGAGCTGGTGTTCGGAATCAGTGCCGCCCGTGGCAATGATCGCCTCGAGTTCGGCCTGTTCGGCGGCCAGCGCGTCAAAGTCGGCATCCGGTTCGCCATAAGCGGTGTAAACCGCTTCCAGCCTGGCCTTGGCGGCAAACACCGCGCCCATGCCGGCTTCAACGCTTTCACGCACGGTGTGGCCGTCGTCGAGCTTGGGTTCCTGCGGCAAATAGCCGATGTTCAGGTTTGGCATGGCCATGGCCTCGCCCTCGATCTCGGTGTCCAGGCCAGCCATGATCTTGAGCAAGGTCGACTTGCCCGAACCGTTGGTGCCCAGCACGCCAATCTTGGCGCCGGGGAAAAAACTGAGCGACACATTCTTCAGAATCTGGCGCTTGGGCGGAACGGTCTTGCTGACCTTGTTCATGGTGAAAACGTACTGGGCCATCAGGGATAACTTCTCAAAAAATAAAGACAAAAAAGGGCATGCGGGGATGACAAATCAAGTGGCACTGATTTCCCGGAAAGCAAGATTATCGTTCCGTGCCACAATAACGACGTTTCCAGGCTCCAGTTGCCTGCAACATGTGGGCACATCCTTGAACACAAAGTGATGATTTTCAGCTCACACCTCTGACCCCATCTGCCTATCACTGGCGGGTTGCCTCAAACAAGGCACCCACAGGCCGATCTAAAGCGCCCAAAGGGCGCACATCCAATGACTTTTGAAGAATTGAATCTGGCTCCGGCCATCCTGAAGGCCGTGCTTGAGCAGGGCTACGACACCCCAACGCCGATCCAGGTACAGGCCATCCCCGCCGTGCTGGCTGGCAGTGACCTGCTGGGCGGCGCGCAGACCGGCACCGGCAAGACGGCCGCTTTCACCCTGCCTTTGCTGCAACGCCTGTCCACCGAGCCGCGTCTGGTCAACCGCCGCGGTGCCAACGCCATACGCGCGCTGATCATGACGCCGACCCGCGAACTCGCGGCGCAGGTTGAAGAAAGCGTGCGCGTTTACGGCAAGTACCTGGACCTCACCTCGATGGTGATGTTTGGCGGCGTTGGCATGGGCGCGCAAATTGACAAGCTGCGCCGCGGCGTTGACATCCTGGTGGCCACCCCCGGCCGCCTGCTGGACCACGCGCAGCAAGGCACCCTGGACCTGTCGCAAGTGCAGGTCTTGATCCTGGACGAAGCCGACCGCATGCTGGACATGGGCTTCATCCACGACATCAAGAAAGTGCTGGCCCTGGTGCCCAAGCAAAAGCAGACGCTGCTGTTCTCGGCCACTTTCAGCGACGAGATTCGCGAATTGGCGAACGGCTTGCTGCGCAGCCCGGTGTCGATCCAGGTCACGCCGCGCAACACCACGGTGCAGCGCATCACGCAGACCATTCACCCGGTAGGTCGCGCCAAGAAAAAAGCCCTGCTCACGCACATCATCACCGAGCACAACTGGAGCCAGGTGCTGGTGTTCACGCGCACCAAGTTCGGCGCCAACAACGTGGCCGAGCACCTGACTAAAAACGGCATTCCTGCCATGGCCTTGCACGGCAACAAGAGCCAGACGGCCCGCACGCAAGCGTTGGCCGGCTTCAAGAACGGCGACATCCGCGCCCTGGTGGCCACCGACATCGCTGCCCGCGGCATCGACATTGACGAGTTGCCGCACGTGGTGAACTACGAAATTCCGAACGTCAGCGAAGACTATGTGCACCGCATCGGCCGCACCGGACGCGCAGGCAACAGCGGCGAAGCCGTCAGCCTGGTGTGCCTGGACGAAGAAGGCTTCATGCAGGACATCGAGCGCTTTACCAAGCAAAACATTGAAGTCGTGGTCGTGCCCGGTTTTGAAGCCGATGTCGGCGAGCGCGCCGAGCCGCTGGCCATGGGTCGCCAGACGATCTGGGGCGGTCTGGGTAAACCACCAAGCCGCGAAGTGATGCAGGCGGCGGCCAAGGCAGCGCGCAGCGAAATGATGACGCGCATCCGCGAAAACAAACCGCAACAAGGCCGCAGCGCAGGCGGTGGCGGCGGCGCCAACAGTGGTAACGGCGGTGGCGCTCGTGGCCGAAATGGCGGCGGTGGCGGCGGTGGTGGCGGTGGCGGCGCAGGTCGCGGACCGCGCCAGAACACCGGCTACTCACAAGGTGGCCAGGGCGGTCAGCCCGCACAAGCGCGAAACCCCAACGCCCAACCCCCACGTCAGCAGCAAGCACGGCCCCACTATGACGAAGACGCCCAGCCCACCAGCCATGTCTCTTCAGGCTTCCCTTCTTCCGGACAGCCTACCGGCGGCAACCGCGGCGGCTTCCGTGGCGGCCGGCCCGCTGGCGGCGGTGGCGGCGCGGGTGGATCCCGCGCGGGTGGCGGTGGTGGCCGGGGCAACGGGTATGGTCGGTCGGGCGGTTCTGGCCCATTTACTGGCCGATAAAAGCGCCTCAGCTTACGCGGCGGTCCACACCCTGGGCCGCCGGGCGCCTGACTTTCCGGCCGGCGCCCAAAGCGCTAGGCTGGTGTCTCATCTGAGCGATTCGCTGCTTGATGCGCGAGTGCCGCCGGCCGATGACATGTTCATTGCTTTGGGTACCACTATTGCTGTGGCCGGCAGCGAGCCCGCTTTTCGTGCGGTTGACCTGGACGCTGTGCTGGCTCTGGCCCGCTCGGCCAGATCGGCCGGCGTGCGCAGGCTGGGCCTGGTCAGCGCCATGGGGGCTGATGCGCACTCCAGGGTTTTTTACAACCGCGTCAAGGGCGAGATGGAAGAAGCCGTCAGCAGCCTGGGCTTCGAGACGCTGGTGATCGCCCGTCCTTCCCTGCTCGACGGCGAGCGGGCTGCCCTGGGCCAGCCAGCACGGCGCGGCGAGCAGTTGGCGCTCCAGGTGATGCGGCGGCTCAAGCCCCTGATTCCCCGCAACTACCGGGCGATTTTGGCTTCCGATGTGGCGGCGGCGCTGGTCGCGGCGGTTCAGGCCGGGCGACCAAGCGTACAGATATTGCTTTCTGGGCAGATGCAGCCGCACTGAACGGCTGGCCCCACTGCGAAAGCTTCGCGCGCCACGGCGCGTCGAGCGGCTTAGTCTTTTACAAACAAGGTCACCAGCGGCTCATCGCCGACCTGGCGGCTCCAGTGCCCGTGCAGCGCCGGGTCAAACACCGCGCCCTCGGGCAGCGTGTCGAG
>CAJAOB010000153.1 GCA_903941205.1 uncultured Burkholderiales bacterium
CGAGTTGATCGAGACCCTGGTCGAAGCCCAAGACAACGAAGTGATAGGCGCCCAGAGCCGCGAAATGCTCGAAGGCGTGATTCGCATGGCCGACATGACGGCTGGCGATGTCATGGTGGCGGCCACGCGCATGGACGTCATCAACATCGATGCGCCCTTTGACGAGTTGCTGCACCTCGTGATTGACACTGCACACTCGCGCTTCCCCGTCTATGAAGGCGAAAAAGAAAATATCCTCGGCATCCTCATGGCCAAGGACCTGCTCAAACTCCAGCGCGCGCCCGAGCTGAATATCCGGGCGCTGCTGCGTCCGGCAGCTTTTGTGCCGGAAACCAAGGGCCTGAACGACTTGTTGCGCGAGTTCCGTGGCAACCGCAATCATCTGGCCATCGTCATTGACGAGTTTGGCCGCGTCGCGGGCCTCATCACGATCGAGGACGTGCTCGAGCAAATCGTTGGTGAGATCGAAGACGAGTTTGATATTGCGGAAAACGACGGCGATATCTTCGGCCTGGGCGCCCGCACCTACCGTGTCAACGGCGACACCTCGATCGAGCGAGTCAATGAGGCTTTTGGCGTGAACCTGCCTGACTCGGACTTTGAAACCATTGGCGGCCTGATCGCGCACGAGATGGGTCATGTGCCCAAGCGGGGCGAACGTCTGGTGCTGGCGGGGCTGCAGTTTCTGGTGCTGCACACCAAAGGCGGCGCGGTGCGCTGGTTCAAGGTCTCGCCAGCCGCTGATGAACTCACCAGCAGCAGCGCAGCTTCCTGAGCCGGCCGGCGCTCAAACCGGCGCCGCCGCCAGCCGGACGGCGCAAGCGTCAGCGACCTCGCCGGCAAGCCTGAATCCCATGGAGCATGAAGCCTTGGCCAGCAGCGGCCTTCCTGACCGGCCGGCCCGCGATCGGTTCCGCTGGGGCTCGCCTCTGGCGGTCGCGCTCGCCGGTTACGCCCACGCACTCAGCATCGCCTGGCCCTTTGCGCCCTTGCCCGGTCTGGCCACCGGGCAAGCCTGGGGCGGATTGCAGCTGGCCTCGCTGGTTCTGCTGGTCTGGCAGCTCGAGCGCGCGGCGCATCAGCCCGGCTTCGGGCTGCGGCAAGGCGCGCTACTGGGTTGGTGCTTCGCCACGGCCATGCTGTGCGGTAGCTTCTGGTGGCTCTACATTTCCATGCATTTTTACGGCGGCTTGCCGGCAGTCCTGACGGTGCTGGCTGTGCTGCTGCTGGCGGCCTCGCTGGCGCTGTATTACGCGCTGGCCAGCGCCAGTTACGTGGGTCTGGCGCCCCGCTCGGCGCTTGGTAAGGCCGGCGTTTTTGGCGGTCTGTGGCTGCTGGCCGAATTGGCCCGTGTGCGCCTGTTCACCGGTTTCCCCTGGGGCGAGGGCGGCTACGCGCACATAGACGGCTGGGCCCGGCCGCTGGCGGGCTGGATTGGCGTGCATGGGCTGACCTTTCTGGCCGCCTTCCTTGCCGCCTGGCTTGTTGCCTTGCTCGCCGGCGTCCGGCTAAGGCGCGCTGGCCCTGGTGGACGTTTGCAGGGCTGCGGGCCAGCCCGACCGGCGGCCGCCTGCCTCGCCCTGCTGCTGGGCGCCTGGAGTCTTGCCGCCTTGCCGCCTGCCACGCTGACTCTGGCGCCCGGAACCGCGCTTCGCAAGCCGTTTGGAGTGACCTTGTTACAGGGCAACATTCCGCAAGACCAGAAGTTCCAGCCGGGCAGCGGCGTGGCCGATGCTTTGCGCTTTTACGGCGCACAAATGCAGTTGGCCCAGACGCCTCTGGTGGTGTTGCCCGAAACCGCCTTTCCGATGCTCCCCGAGCAACTTCCCGAACCTTACTGGTCTGCGCTCAAGACGAAATTTTCGGCGGGCGAGCAGGCGGCGCTGATCGGCATACCGCTGGCCGGCGCCGGTGGCGGCTACAGC
The DNA here is from genome assembly GCA_903941205.1 of uncultured Burkholderiales bacterium. Lineage (GTDB taxonomy): Bacteria > Pseudomonadota > Gammaproteobacteria > Burkholderiales > Burkholderiaceae_C > Polaromonas. Next base: position 1,926 of record CAJAOB010000153.1, read on the forward strand.
AACGCCGTGCTGGGCTTGAAACCCGGCGCTGCCGACTACCGCTACGAAAAACACCATCTGGTGCCTTTTGGCGAATTTGTGCCGCCCTTTTTTCAGTGGTTCATCCGCCTGATGGACATTCCGCTGGGTGACTTCAATCGCGGCGCCCCCGCACAGGCATCTTTCGAGTGGCGCGGCGAACGCCTGGCACCGAATATCTGCTACGAGGATCTTTTTGGCGAAGAGGTGGGTGCGAGTTTTGCCGATGCCGCAACTGCGCCTACGGTGCTGGTGAACGTGAGCAACATCGGCTGGTTTGGCAACACAGTGGCCATCGACCAGCACCTGAACATCTCGCGCATGCGCGCGCTCGAATTCGCCCGGCCCATGCTGCGCGCCACCAACACCGGCGCAACGGTGGTGATCAACGCCCAGGGCCAGGTCACGCACGCCCTGGAGCGCCACACCCGCGGTGCGCTGGTCGCCGAGGTGAGCGGCGGCGACGGCCTGACCTTTTATGCGCGCTGGGTGTCGCAATTCGGCCTGGTACCGTGGTGGCTGCTGGGGCTGGGCACGACTGCGCTGGCGCTTGCCTCACGCCGACGCACGATCCGGCGCTGCTGACAATCGGCGGCGCTGCGCTGGCGTCGCCCGGTGCCCGCTGCGGGAGCCCGCCGGAGTCGCCCGAGGGCCTGCGTAAAATGCCCGGTTCGGCGCGCTGACTGTGCGCCTGTGTCCTTCGGCGCCGCACGGCGCGCCGCGATTGCTCCAGAACAACGTCTTTATGCTCACTTTCCAGCAAATCATTCTCACGCTGCAGTCCTACTGGGCTGACAAAGGCTGCGTCCTGCTACAGCCTTACGACATGGAGGTTGGCGCAGGCACTTCGCACACGGCCACGTTTTTGCGCGCGCTCGGCCCCGAGCCCTGGAAAGCCGCTTACGTGCAACCCAGCCGCCGGCCCAAAGACGGCCGCTACGGCGAAAACCCGAACCGTCTGCAGCACTATTACCAGTACCAGGTGGTGCTCAAGCCGGCACCCGCCAACATTCTTGAGCTCTACCTTGGTTCGCTTGAAGCGCTGGGTTTTGACTTGAAGAAAAACGACATCCGCTTTGTAGAAGATGACTGGGAGAACCCGACGCTGGGCGCCTGGGGACTGGGTTGGGAAGTCTGGCTCAACGGGATGGAGGTCACCCAGTTCACCTACTTCCAGCAAGTCGGCGGCATCGAC
>CAJAOB010000154.1 GCA_903941205.1 uncultured Burkholderiales bacterium
GCCTTCGCGCAGCATGTATTTCTCGGCGATCAGGCCCTCGATGGTGGCGGCGCGCGTGGCTGGCGTGCCCAGGCCTTTTTCCTGCATGGCTTCACGCAGCTCGTCGTCTTCAATGGTCTTGCCAGCGCCTTCCATGGCGCCCAGCAAGGTGGCTTCGGTGTAGCGCGCCGGTGGCCGGGTTTTCAGGCCTTTGGGCTCGACGGTTTGCGCCCGCACCTGCTCGCCGGGCTGGACCGGCACCAGGTTCTGACCCTTGTCGCCGTCCTTGGGATCGGCCACTTCGTCAGCCGCTTCCTTGCCGTAAATCGCCAGCCAGCCCGGCTTGACCAGCACCTTGCCTTCTGTCTTGAAACTATGCTGGGCCACCTTCGTGATACGCGTCGTCACCATGTATTCGGCGCTCGGGTAGAACACCGACATGAAGCGGCGCACCACCAGGTCATAGAGCTTTTGCTCGGCATCGCTCAGGCCGCTGGGCGCCTGCAGCGTCGGGATGATGGCGAAGTGATCGCTGACCTTGGCGTTGTCAAAAATGCGCTTGCTGGGCTTGATGTAGCCCTTGTTGAGCGCCACCAGCGCATGCGGCGCCAGGTGCCTCATGCCGCTGTCAGCGAGCATCTCGAAGGTCTTCTTGACGACCGGCACGTAGTCTTCGGGCAGCGCGCGCGAATCGGTTCGCGGGTAAGTCAGCGCCTTGTGGCGCTCGTACAGGCTTTGTGCCAGCGCCAGCGTGGTCTTGGCTGAAAAACCGAACTTGCCGTTGGCCTCGCGTTGCAAGGAGGTCAGGTCAAACAGCAGACCGGCAGCCTGCGTGGTCGGCTTGGACTCTTCGCTGACGCTGCCTTTCTGGCCACGCACTGCATCGGCGATCTGGCGCGCCTGGGCTTCAGACCAGACACGGTCGGCCTTGAGCTCGGCGTCCGGCTCGGCATTGTCTGAATTGGCGGCGGCTTTTTTCCAGGCCGGGTCAAACCACTTGCCGGGATAGTCGCCGGCCTCGGCGGCAAAGCTGGCGTGCACTTCCCAGTAGTTGCGGCTGACGAACTTGCGGATTTTTTCTTCGCGTTCGACCACCACCGACAGCGTCGGCGTCTGCACGCGGCCCACGGTGGTCAAAAAGAAACCGCCGTCGCGCGTATTGAAGGCCGTCATGGCGCGCGTGCCGTTGATACCAACCATCCAGTCGGCTTCGGAGCGGCAGCGCGCGGCATCGGCCAGCGGCATCATCTGTGCGTCGCTGCGCAGGCTGGCAAAGCCGTCGCGAATCGCGGCCGGCGTCATCGACTGCAACCACAGGCGCTTGACCGGGTGCTTGGCTTTGGAATACTGCTGGATCAGCCGGAAGATCAGCTCGCCTTCGCGGCCCGCGTCACAGGCATTGACCAGAGCGCCGATGTCCTTGCGCTTGGCCAGCTTGACGATGGCGTTGAGCCGCGTCTTGGTCTTGTCGATGGGCTTGAGGTCAAAGTAGGGCGGGATGACCGGCAGGTTGGCAAAGCTCCATTTGCCGCGCTTGACGTCGAACTCTTCGGGCGCCTGGATCTCGACCAGGTGACCGACCGCCGAGGTGACGATCCACTCGTCGCTCTCGAAGTACTCGTCGTGCTTCTCGAACTTGCCCGCCGTGGGCGTGATGGCGCGCACGATGTCCTGGGCCACCGAGGGCTTTTCCGCAATCACCAGAGTTTTCATAAGAACTTCTTCAAACCTTGTACATCTTCGGGAAACAAGCTCCCGGATTCCGCAAACACCACTTTTCCATCCCGACCACGCACCACCACCACCGGCAGCCCGCGCGGCTTGGGCCATACCGCGGCCGCCTGCGCCGCCATGGCGGCCGGAAAACCGTAACCCTTGGCCTTCAAATGCGCGCTGGCCACTGCCGGCTGCTTGTCAATCGACAGCGCCAGCAGCGCCAGGCCCTGTGCCCGGTGCGCGCGCCACAAGGCGTCCATGTGCGGCGACTGCTCGGCGCAAAAAGGGCACCAGCTGGCCCACCAGTACACCACAAGCACTTTGCCCTCGGCCTGCTCGGGCCCCCAGACGCTGCCGTCGAGCAGGCTCAAACGCGGCAAGACCATCGCACTGCCCAGCGGCGGCAAGGGCGCGCCCGGCTCGGCCGCCAACGCGGTCAAAGCCGACGGCGCCAGTGCCAGCGCCAAGGCGTGGCGCGCGGCCGCGCCCATCATCTTGCGTCTGTCAACCATTCGCCTGCTCCTTACAATCAGGGTCTCGCGCGCACGCACGCGGGCACGCAGGCGCACACGCGCACCTGCATGAATTAACCATACCAAATTTTCAAAAGTGGCAAAAAACAGGTCATCCGCTCCTTCCCCGGCCCCGGCCGCTCCCGCCACGGCGAGCGGCGGTCGACGCTTGCAGACCCGGCGCTCCGGCGTGCACGGCAAGGGGGTTTTTGCCACGCAAGACCTCGCTGAAGGCGAGACACTGATTGAATACACCGGCGAGATCATCAGCTGGAAGGAGGCGCTGCGCCGCCATCCGCACGACCCGAGTGATCCGAACCATACCTTCTACTTTCATGTCGACGAAAAGCATGTGATCGACGGCAAGCAAGGCGGCAACTCCGCGCGCTGGATCAATCACAGCTGCAAGCCCAACTGCGAAGCCGACGAGCAGGATGGCCGGGTGTTCATCAAGGCCCTGCGCAACATCCCTGCCGGCGAAGAACTGTTTTACGACTACGGGCTCATCATCGACGCCCGTTATACCGCCAAGCTCAAAGCCGAATACCCTTGCTGGTGCGGCGCCAAAAGCTGCCGCGGCACGTTGCTGGCACCCAAAGACCGGTCCGCCAGTCTGTCCGTCAAAAAGCGCTGATGGCTGCCCCGATGCGCTGCCCTGGGACGGGTCTTGCGGCCCGGCGCGCTTGACCGCCGGCACCGAAGCGCTGCGCACGCCGGTGCGCTGGCCCGCTGAGGCCATCTGGCTGGCGGTGGCGCCCCGCTTGCCGGGCTTCACCGTCGAAGTCTTGCCGCTGATTGACTCCACCAACAGCGAGCTGATGCGGCGCTGCCGGGCGGCCTCGGCTTCAGCCACCCCGGTCGGACCCGTGCCCGAGCCGCCACAAGCCATCTTGCTGGTGGCCGAGCAGCAAAGCGCCGGTCGAGGCCGTCTGGGCCGCACCTGGCAAAGCCAGGCCGGCGCCAGCCTGACCTTTTCGCTGGGACTGCCGCTGCAGCCGCAAGACTGGTCGGGCTTGTCGCTGGCGGTCGGGCTGAGTCTGGCCGAGAGTCTGGAGCCCCGCCCGGGTCCGACGCCGGCCTTGCAACTGAAGTGGCCCAACGACTTGTGGCTGGGCCAGCGCAAGCTGGGCGGCGTGCTGGTGGAAACCGCCAGCTGGGGCAATCAGCGGTATGTGGTGGTTGGCGTGGGCCTGAACGTCACGCTGCCGCCGCAGGACTTCAGCGCTGCGCCCGCCGCTGGCAGCGCGATCGATACCGCCGCCTGGCAGCCGGTGGCCGCCAGTTCCCTGCAAGCGCTGTGGCCGGGCGTGGACGCCTGCTGGGCGCTGGAGACCGTGGCCGCGCCGCTGGTCAGCGCCATGCTGCGCTTTGAGCGCGAGGGCTTTGCGCCGCTGCAAGAGCGCTTTGCCGCACGCGACGCGCTGGCCGGCCGCGCCGTCAAGCTGTCTGACGGCAGCGAAGGCCTGGCCTGCGGCACAGGCCTGCAAGGCGCGCTGCGCGTGCAAACGCCCGCCGGCCTGCAAGAAGTCAGCAGCCTGGAAGTCAGCGTCAGGCCCCAGACGGGCCAGGCGCCAGAGGCTGAACGCTGAACACGGGGCTGCCGCTTTCGCCTCCTAAACCGCTTGCAAACCTTCCGAAACCGCCGCCTTGTCCGCATAACTGGCCTATTAAGCCCTGGTTGGCGGGTTTGACACGCTGACCACCACCCGATGAACCTGGACTATCTCGACTTTGACTACAGCGAGGACGCGGCGGGCTGGGGCAGCTTTGACGCGCTAGCCTCCACCCTGGCAGCGCACCATCCCGCCGTGCTGGCGCAGGTTCAGGCCGTGCTGGACTGGGCGAACAGCGCTTTTGCCGGCCAGCGCGCGCCACTCGACGAAGGCGGAGAGTGGGACCACGCGCTGCAAGTGCTGCGCGAGCGCCCTGGCACCGCGGCGTCAGGCGTTGACACAGATCGTTACAACGTGAGCTTCGTGATCACGGGGACGCCAGCGTTCTGCACGGCCTTTCGCGAGCGCTTCGGTCTCTGCTAGGCCAGCCGGCCGCAGGGCGGCAAGGCTTCATCCTGCACGCTCTGCCGGCGGTTTCGCCCAAACTTCCCCAAAGACTGTGCCCGGCGAGCCCCCCAGCGCCCGGGAACAGCCCGGGGCAGAGGCTTTCCTACAAGCGTCAACTGCAAAGCCTTTCCCGCGCCCTGAAGCCGGCGCCCGAGCATGAGCCTTCGGGTGTCCGGACCTCCTCCCGCATGCGCAAGGGTCTGGTTCCTGAGAGAGTCTTTTTTCATTCTTCAAGGAGCCCGCCCCATGTCTTTGCACCCGTCCACTCCTCGCCTTGCGCCGGTGCCAGCGGCACGCTCTGCCCGCACTGGGCTGACCTTCTGGCTGGCAGCCTTGGCCGCCTTTGTTACCCTTGTGCTGGCCGCCAGCCCCGTTGCCGCGCAAAACGGCACAGTGACCGTCACGCCCGGCGCGGCGACCCTCACCAACGAAGACCGCGACATCGTGCTGGACCTGGCGCACGCCCATCTGGCGGAAATAGAAAGCGCCCAGCTGGCGCTGGAAAAATCGAAGAATGACAGCGTGCGCAAGTTTGCGCAAAGGCTGATCGACGAACACCAGGCAGCGCAAACCGAGCTGCAACAGCTGGCTCAGGCCAAGAGCATCAAACTGCCAGAGGAGGCCACCCTGGTTCATAAGACGCTGTCCACGGCCATGCGCCTGCTGTCGGGCGAGACCTTCGACCATCAGTACGTCACCCGCATGGGTATCAATGACAACCAGCGAACCGTCGAGCTGCTGCAAAAGGCCCAGGCCGGGGCCAAGGATGCTGACATCCGCGCGCACGCTGCCCGGATGCTGCCCGTCATTCAAGAGCATTTGGGTGCGGCGCGCCAGCTCAACGGTCAAAAGCTCGGATAAAAAGCGGCCATGGGGGTCAGGGGCGGCGGGCCGTTTGCTAAAGTCTGAAGCTCTTCTTGCCAGGCCGAGGTCTGCGGCGCTGGCGGCCCAAAGGCTGCAGCGCCCGGGCACCAGCGCCCCGGCGACCGGCCGTCTTTTTTCCAGGTTCCCGCATGCCACTCACACCGACCTCTTCCAGCCCCAGCTTTGGCCCGGACACGGCTGCAGCCGTCAAGCCGCCTGCCAGCGCCATCCTGCAAGCCAGTCCGCTGGGTTTTCCTTGGGAAACCATAGACCCTTTTCTCTTCTGCGCATACCACGACGACGCCTACCCGGCCGGCAACGCGCAGATGGGGCCGGCCGCCTCGCTGGCAGGTCGCGCGCTGGGGCAGGACTTCAGCCGTCAGGACGGCTGGAGCATGTACCACGGGCAAACGGTGCCCGGCTTTCCCTCGCATCCGCACCGCGGCTTCGAGACCGTGACCATCGTGCGCAAAGGCCTGATCGATCATTCCGACTCGCTCGGCGCGGCGGCGCGTTTTGGCGGCGGCGATGTGCAGTGGCTCACGGCCGGCGAAGGCATCGTGCATGCGGAAATGTTTCCGCTGCTCGAGTCAGAGGCGCCGAACCCGCTGGAGCTGTTCCAGATTTGGCTGAACCTGCCAGCGCGCAACAAGATGGTGGCGCCGCACTTCACCATGTTCTGGTCCGAAGACCTTCCGCGCCGCGTGAGTGCCGACGAGGCCGGCCGCAGCACCGAGGTCGCCGTGATCGCCGGGCGCCTGGCGCAAGCCGGTGCACCCCTGCCGCCACCGCCCGATTCATGGGCTGCCGAAGCCGACGCTGATGTCGCCATCTGGACGATTCGCATGGCGCCCGGCGCATGCTGGACCCTGCCCGCAGCGGCCAGCGCGCTGACGCAGCGCAGCCTGTATTTCTTCAAGGGCGAGCAAGTCCTGATCGACGGCCAGGCCCTGGACCGGCACGCCGCGCTGGTGATGCGCGGCGACGCTGCGGTGGCGCTGGTGAACAGCGGCTCGACGGTGGCTGAATTCCTGCTGCTGCAAGGCCGGCCCATCGCCGAGCCGGTAGCGCAATACGGCCCTTTCGTAATGAACACCCAGACCGAAATCCGGCAGGCGGTGGCCGACTACCAGCGCACGCAGTTTGGCGGCTGGCCCTGGACCGACAGCGCGCCGGTTCATGGCCGTGCGCCCGAGCGCTTCGCGCGGCATCCGGACGGGCACGAGGAAAAGCCGCTGGATCGCAGGCCCTGATACCTTGCTGCCGTCTTGCACCGCTCAGGCCGCCGGTTCAGGCTCTGGCAAGTGCCAGACTTTGGCATGTGCCGCCATGGCGCGGTACAAGGTCTGCACGGCGGGAATGCTCCAGACATCTCGATGGGTCACAAAGTTCATTGCGCTGGCCGTAAACGGCTGCGCCAGCCGCAGCGCCCGGACTGCGCCGGCTCCGCTGTAGCGCTGCACGGAGGCGCCGGGAACCACGGTTAGCATGCGGGTTTTGGCCACCATCGCCAGATTCGCATGAAAGGAGCCCGACTCCACCAGCGGCGTGGGTGGCAGCAGGCCCTGCGCCAGAAAGCTCGAATCGGCCATCTGGCGCGTGCGGGTGGCTTGTGGCGCCAGCACCCATTCTTGCGTCAGGAGTTCGCTGTGCGAGACCGGTTCGCACGCCAGCAGCGGATGCGTGCTGGCGCAGGCCACCGCCAGCGCGTCCTGGTACAAGGGCGCAACCAGCAGATCTGCCAGACGTCCGGAAGGCACGCGCGCCGAGTCCGGCATGGCAATCACACAGTCGATCGCGCCTTCATGCAGCAGTTCAACCAGCCGCTGCACGGTGCCCTCCACAAAGGTCAGCCGCGGCGATTGATCTTGTTCTGCAAGCCCTTTGACCACCGCCGGCATGAACGAATAGGCCACGATCGGCATCAGGCCGACGCGCACGGTCGGTCGTGCGTCTGGCAAGCTGGCCTCTTGCAGCGCGGCCTCCAGCCAGGCCAGGCTGTGGGTCACCCGGTTCAGCACCCGGGCGCCGGCCAGACTCAGGCGGCCGCCGCGGGCATCCCGATCGACCAGCCGCACGCCAAAGGCGCTCTCCAGATCCTTGAGCAGCTTGGTGACCGCAGGCTGGCTCAGATGCAAGGCCCGGGCGCAGGCCGTCAGCGAGCCCAAACGGGCCAGCAGGGTCAAAAACCGCAGGTGCTGGATGCGCAAACGCCGCAGGCGGGCAAAAAGGTCGGGAAGCTCGTCGGGCGCCTGGGACATACGAATAGCTGATGGCTGGTGTTGAAATATTGAATTTACTTGATGGCCCAACCGGATGATACTGAGCCAAACCAATCTGCAACCCGCAGCCGGGCCCAGCCCACGAAAGGATCCGACCATGCCATTTTTTCGACATTCCAGAGGTTTGTTGCGCGCCGCTTCCACGCTCGCACTGCTTGCCGGGGCGACAGTTCTGGGCCAGGCTCATGCCCAGGGCGCCTACCCGCAAAAGCCGGTTCGTCTGGTGGTGCCGTTTGCGCCCGGCGGCGCGTCGGACATTCTGGCCCGCACCCTGGGCCTGAAGCTGAGCGAGAGCATGGGCCAGACTTTCGTCATTGACAACAAACCCGGGGCTGGCGGCACACTCGGGGCCGAGCTGGTCGCCAAGTCTGCAGCGGACGGCTACACCTTGCTGCTGTCCGATGTGGCGGTTCACACGATTGCGCCCAGGCTCTATGCCAAGCTGGGCTACACGCAGGACCAGCTGGCGCCGGTGATCAACCTGGCGACGTTTGCGCACATCCTGATTGCCGCGCCAGCGACCCCCCTGAAGTCTTTCGCTGACGTGCTGGCGCAGGACAAGGCCAAGCCCGGAAAGTTCAGCGTGGCCTCCTCCGGCAACGGCACCAGCACCCACCTGACGATTGAAATGGTCAACATGACAGCGGCCACCAAGCTCACGCATGTTCCCTACAAGGGCGGTGGCGCAGCCATCACCGACGTGATGGGTGGTCAGGTTGACCTGATGTTCATCGGCACGCCGCCGGCCATGCCGCTGATCCAGTCGGGCAAACTCAAGGCGCTGGCCGTGACCACCAGCCAGCGCATGAGCACCCTGCCGCAAGTGCCCACGGTGGCCGAGTCCGGCTTGCCGCAGTTTGAATCCGTAGCGGCGCAAGGTATTTTTGCGCCGGCCGGCACGCCGCGCGAAGTGGTTCAGAAGCTGAACACTGAAATCGCCCGGATCATCCGCCTGCCGGACGTGCGTGCCAAATGGGATCAGCTGGGCGCCGAGCCCGTCGACAACACGCCGCAACAATTCACAAGCTGGCTGTCAGCTGAAGCGCAAAAGTGGGGCAAGGTGATCCAGGTTTCCGGCGCCAAACCCGACTGAGCCGCATGAGCGAGTGGCAATGGATGGGATTTCACCGCCCCGACGGCTCGGTGGGTGCGCGCAATGACTTGCTGGTCCTGTCGCTGGCTGGACTGACGGGACCTTGCGCGCGCCGCGTGGCGGCCGCTCTGCCCTTGTCAAAGTGCGTGACCATGCCGTATGGCGGCGGTCTGCTGGGCGAGGACAAGGCGGCCCACATGCGCTCACTGATTGGTTTTGGCACCAACCCCAACGTGGCCGGGGTTCTGCTGATTGGCAGCGACGTCCCCAAGGTGGCGGCAGTCACCCAAGCCATTGCCGCCACCGGCAAACCCGTAACCGCCGTTTGCCTGGACGACTGCGACCACGACGTTCTGACCCTGACCGACCGGGCCATTCGGGCGGGCGCGGCCTTGCAACGCGAGATTTCACGCCAGCGACGGCAAGCGGCGCCGCTGTCGGCGCTGTGCCTTGGCATGGAATGCGGCCGCTCGGACCCCAGCTCGGGCATGGTCGCCAATCCCCTCATCGGCCTGATCACCGACACTCTGGTGGCCGGGGGTGCACAAGTCATCTTTGGCGAGACCATGGAATGGTTGGGCGCTGAACATCTGCTGGCCAGACGCGCCGCCACGCCGCAAGTGGCGCAGGCGCTGATAAAAGCCGTTTCCCGGCGCGAGGCCGTGGCGGTTTCGCAAGGCGAAGACCTGCTAGGCAACAATCCCGGGCCGACCAACATCGCCGCCGGGCTGAGCACCATTGAAGAGAAGTCCCTGGGCGCGATCGCCAAATCGGGAACGGCCACGATCCAGGGCGTGCTGGCCGTGGCCGAACGCCCGGCCGGGCCCGGCCTCTACGCCATGGACGCCAGCGCCTACGCGCCCGAATCTCTGTCGGGCTTTGTGGCGGCGGGCGCGCAGATGCTGCTGTTTTCGACCGGCGTGGGCAACAGCTACGTCAGCCAGCTGGCGCCTACCGTCAAGATTTCTGCCAATCCGCGCGCTTGCCGGGCGCTGCACCAGCAACTGGACTTTGATGCCAGCGCGGTGTTCGAGGGCCGGCAAACACTTCAGGCCGCCGCCGATCAACTGCTTCCCGTGATTCTGGAAATCGCCAGCGGCACGCTGACCTGGGGCGAGGTGCTCGGTGAAGGCGACGAAGTTGTCAGCCGCATGGGGGAGGCCTTGTGAGCCGGGGCGACAGCCGCGAGGCGGCCAGCGCGGACAGCGTGGCCGCCCTCGTTCTGCATCCGGCCGACGATGTGGCCACGGCACTGCGGGAGCTCAAAGCCGGCGAATGGATCCGCGTACAGGGCTCGGCTCAGGCTGAGTTGCTACAGGTCGGCGAAGACATCGGTCTGTGTCACAAGCTGGCCCTGCGCACGCTGGCGGCCGGGCAGCCGGTGCGCAAATATGGCGAGGTCATCGGGCTCACGAGCCAGCCGGTGGCGGCCGGAGGCCATGTCCATATCCACAATTTAAGCAGCGCCCGGGCGCGCCTTTCACCGCCGGCTTGAGCGCAGGGCCTGGGCGAGGTTCCCGGGGTCCCTTCCTGAAGCAGCCGGGCCCGGCCGCGCCTGCATAGAAAGCAAAGACTCTCTCAGGACACCACTGCGGAGCGCAAACGCCCGCCAGAAGCGGGTCAGCGAGCCGGCCTCATTCGAGGCTGATCAGGGCCTTCTGGAGCAAGGTGCGAATGTCGCGCTGGCGCATGGCGGACTCACCAGCCTCGCCGAGCGCCGCGCGCGCAGCGTCGTTCTCAAGCAAGTCATAGCAACGCTGCACCAGGGTGTCGGGCTCGCACCAGGCCACCACCTGTTCAATGTCGGCTTCGATGAACATGCCGGGCCGCTTGAGCGACAAGACGCATTTGCGGTTGGCCAGCAGGTAAGACACCCGGGCGATCTCGAACACGTCGCTGCGGGTGTAAAGGCTGGCATTGAGAACGATCTTGGCGCGCGCAATCAGCGCGTCGCGCGCCGGGCCGTAAAGGCCGCACAACATCAGGCAGCTGATGCCTTGCTGGCCCATGGCGCTGAAGCTGGCGTTGCGCGCTTCGCTGGGCATGCCGTAGATCAGCACCTCGATGTCTTGCTCGGGCGGCTGGGCAATGCGCTGCAAGACTGGCGCCCAGCCAACGGGAACATGGCGCACCGGCAGGCGCGCCCCGAGCTGCTGCCAGGCGGCCAGATTGCCGGCGCTGTAGTCCCAGACCTGGAATTTCTGCGCGATCTGCCGAAACACGGGGTTGAGCGCCGCCGGGTCGAGGTTGCGCAGCTGCTCGAGGTTGTAGACGATGGTGTCGGGCCAGACCTGCTCAAGCTCCCGCAGCGTGAGCATCTGCGCGCCAAAGACGATGTTGCGCACCCCGGGCTTGAAGCGGTTCTCGCTGATCGAGACCTCATGGCCCAGCGCGTGCAGTCCCCATTGAACGGTGTCCATGATCTCGCGATAGCCCTTGAGGCCATGCATGCGCGGATGGGGAATGACTAGGACCAGATTGAAATGGGACATGGTGCGGCCGGAGGCAAAGGGATGGATGCAAAAAAACAGGGGGTGAAAGCAAAAACGCACCCCGGGGTGCGTTTTTGCTTTCTTGAGCAGCCAGCCTGACGGACTCGCTGAATGCTGAACGCTCGCCGCTTATTTGGCGATCACGCGCACCATCTCCAGGCACTTGTTGGAGTAACCCCACTCGTTGTCGTACCA
>CAJAOB010000155.1 GCA_903941205.1 uncultured Burkholderiales bacterium
CAAAACCATGAAGCAGCCCCAAGCCGCGGGCGATGCGCACGTCTATTACGCCAATTGAGCCACCAGGAATGTTTGCATGAACGCCACCCCCATCCTCTACGGCATGCCCGGTTCGCTCTACACCGCCAAGGTGAGGAGCTACTTGCGCAAACAACGCATCGCGTTTGAAGAGCGAACCCCTGGCGATCCGCGCTTTTCAAAAGAGATCGAGCCTGCTGTGGGCCGATGGATCATTCCGGTGCTGCAAATGCCCGATGGCGCCCTGCTGCAGGACGGCACGGACATCGTCGACCACCTCGAAAGCCTGCGCTCGGGCGCCACTTCCGGGGCAAGTACCGGACCCAGCGCCAGTCCGCCGGACGGCGTGCTGAATGTGGTGGCTCGCTTGCTTGACCTCTACGGCGGCGAAGGCCTGCTGCGCGCCGCCATGCACTTCCGCTGGAACTTCGACGCCGACAACCTCGCTTTCATACAGAGCGACTTCACGGCCGCTTTGGCCCAGGGGAAAAGCGCCGATGAAGCCTTGATGATCTTTGCCTTCGCCAGCGGCCGGATGCGCAAGACGGCGACAGCCATCGGCGTCACGCCGGCCACGAGCCCAGCCGTGGAGGACAGCCTGCGCGAACTGCTGCTGCTCTTAAATAGCCACCTTGAAAAAACCCCTTATTTGCTGGGTGGAACGCCAAGCCACGCCGATTACGGGCTGATCGGCCCGATGTTTGCGCACCTGGCGCGCGATCCTCACCCTTCGAGCCTCATGAAGCGCATTGCCCCCCGTGTCTGGCGCTGGGTCGAGCGCATGAACGCGCCAGACGCCGACGCAGGCGACTACATCGGACCGACGCCCGCCTGGCTTGACGCCGAAAACCCCGGTGAGACCCTGGAGGCCTTGCTGCGATTTGTGGCCAGTGATTACCTGGCCGACATCGAGGCGCATGTGAACTTTACGAACGACTGGCTGGCCGCGCGCCCAGAGCTGGTGGCTGGCACCAATGGCTTGCCCAGGCCAGGTGACCGCGTGATCGGCAAGGTCACGATCGCCTGGCGCGGCCTGCCCATGGAAACCCTGGTGATGCCCTACCGCATCTTCATGCTGCAACGCGTGCAGGACGCTGCGGACGCGCTCGATGCCCGGCAGCGCCAGACACTGGACGCGCTGTTCGCGCGCACCGGCCTGGCTTCGCTGTTGACCCTGCGCTGCCAGCGCCGCCTGGAGCGGCAGGGGCACCTTGAAGTCTGGGGTCCTGCCCGGGCGACTTCCGGCGCCTGATGGTCGCTGGCTTGTTCCGGTTTTTTTCTTGGCTTTTCCTGCGAAAGGTTACTCATGCCCCAGATCACCCGCCTGGTCGTCAACAAGCGCCAGATCGCTGAAACCCGCATCGTCACCGAGCCCTCCGAGCTGCTGGTCGACGGTCAGGCGCTGTTTCAGATCGAGTGCTTTGCCTTTACCGCCAACAACATCAGCTATGCGGCCACGGGCGACCTGCTGCAGTACTGGCAGTTTTTTCCGGTGGACGCCCAGTGGGGCTGCGTGCCCACCTGGGGTTTTGCCAGCGTGCTGGAGACGCGATCTGCGGCGGTCGAAGTCGGCGAGCGCTTCTGGGGTTTCTGGCCCATGGCTTCGCATGTGGTGATGGCGCCTGTGAAAGCGTCGGCACACGGCTTTGCCGATGGCCTTGCGCACCGCAAAGCCTTGCCTGGCGTTTACAACGAGTATTTGCGCTGCGCGCAAGACCCGGTCCACACCGACGGGCAAGAAGACGTCGAAGCGCTGCTCAGGCCGCTTTTCACCACAGGCTGGCTGGTCGATGACTTTCTGGCCGACAACGATTTTTTTGGCGCCAAGGTGGTGCTCTTGTCCAGTGCTTCCAGCAAGACCGCCTACGGCACGGCAGCGCAACTGGCCCGCCGGGACGGCATCGAGGTGATTGGCCTGACGGCGCCGCACAACGTGGCGTTTGTGCAAAGCCTGGGTTGCTACGACAAGGTCATCGCCTATGACGCACTGGACCAGCTCGACACGCAGGCGGCCACGGTCTACCTGGACTATGCCGGCGATGCAGAACTGCGGCGCAAGGTTCACGGCCTGTTGCCCGAGCTGCGGCACAGCAGCTCGATTGGCGCTTCGCACGTTGACAAGGTCGGCTCCTCGTCAGGTCTGCCGGGCCCCAAGCCGGCTTTTTTGTTCGTGCCCAATCAGGCGGCCAAACGGGTCAAGGAATGGGGGCTTGAGGGTCTGATGGATCGCATGGCCCGCGACTGGCACAGCTTTGCTGATCGCGCTGTTGATCCGGCTCAGCCTTGGGTGGTTGTGGCCCACCATGCGGGTGCCGAGGCGGTGCAGGCCGCCTACGCCTTGGTGCTCGCCGGCAAGGGTTCGCCCAGCCTGGGCCACATGCTCTCGCTCTGAGCGCCCGCATTCCCGAACGAGGAGTCCGTCTTGAAGCATTTGAAGGGAAAAGCCGCCGTCATCACGGGCGCGGCTTCCGGTTTTGGTCTTGAACTTGCGCGCCTGGCCGCGGCTGAAGGCATGCAGGTGGTGCTGGCCGACATCGAGGCGCAAGCCCTGGCGCGCGCCGAGGCTGAAATTTCCGCGCTGGGCGCGCAGACCCTGGCGTTCAGGCTGGACGTGTCAAAGGGCGCTGAGGTTCAGGCCCTGGCCGACGCCACCCTGGCCCGCTTTGGCGTGCCCGGCCTGGTGTTCAACAACGCCGGCGTGGGCGCGGGCGGCCTGGTGTGGGAGAACACCGAAGCTGACTGGCACTGGCTGCTGGGCGTGAACCTGATGGGTGTGGCGCACGGCGTGCGGATTTTCACGCCGCTGATGCTGGAGGCGGCCCGGCTGGACCCGGCCTACGAAGGGCATATCGTCAACACAGCCTCGATGGCCGGCATGCAAAGCGCGCCCACGCTGGGGCTTTACAACACCTCCAAGTTTGCGGTGGTCGGGTTGACCGAAACGCTGCACCATGACCTGGCGCTGGTCACCGGGCAAGTGTCGGCGTCGGTGCTCTGCCCTGCGCTGGTCAATACCGGCATTGGCCGCAGCGAACGCAACCGCGAGGGCGCGCCCGCCGGGGACAGCGCGCTGACCGCCAGCCAGCGGGCCGGACGGCAACTCACCGAGCAAGGCATGGCCATGTCGCAGGTCAGTGCGGCCGACGTCGCTGGGCAGGTCATGCAGGCGGTGCGTGAGCAGCGGTTTTACATCTTCACCCATCCAGGAGCCCTGCTCAACGTTCGCACGCGCGCCGACGACATCTTGCAGGGCCGCCAGCCCAGCGATCCCTTTGCCGACTTGCCCGGTGTGACCGACTACCTCAAGGCCCAGCTGCGACGGCAGTGAGCAGGTCAATCGAGGGGCCAGTGAAGCGGCGAATTGAGTGGTGAATCGATTGGCAAAACAAACGGCGAGACAAGCCACGCCGGCCCCAGGAAAAGTGCCAGGCCAGCCGCAAGACGCCCAGGCCGGCCTCGTATTTACTGGCGTTTAGCGGCTCGGTCTGCGGGCTCTGGAGGCGAGCAGGGCGCCGATGGTCAGCAGCAGTGCGACCGGAATGGATGCATCCATCGCCACCAGGGCGCGGGTTGGCAAGGCCACGTTTTTGTCCAGTGACGCGAATTTGTGCGGTGCGCCCACGATGTAGTCCGGATGCAGGATCATCTCGAGCATGTCGCGGCGGCTGCGGTAGCGCACGATACCGACCTCCTGAAAGAAGTCTGCGCCAGGGTCGGCTGTCATCAGCAGGTTGGCGATCTTGCTTGAAGCGAAGACCGGGTAGGAGCCGCGTTGGAGCAGCAGCGGCACCACCACGCGGGTGTAGGCGTCGTTCGCGTCGGAGCCCGTCTCTATGCCCGGGCGCTTGAGCCCATCAGGGTAGTCGGCGCGCGCCTTGAACTTCATCAGGTTGATGTTGTAAAAAGCCAGCCCGTCATCGCTGGCGAAAAACGCTTTGAGTTTTTGCCTTTCGTCGTCCGGAATCTTGGCCGAGCCCAGGGGGCCGCTGAAGGCCCGGTCCACCTCCGCCGGTGTCAGCGGCGCCACAAACCAGGGCTGATGCCAGGCCAGGAACAAAAGGTAGAGCCCGACTGCTGCGAGCCAGGGCCAGCGCAAAGCGCGGGTGCGCGGGAGTTGAGCGGTATTCAGGGACTCAGAACGCATGGGAGAGGCCGATCTGTATGAAAAATAAGGGCGGGCCTTGGGCCGGAAAACGACAAGCCCCGGCTGACGGGTCAGCGCGGGGCTTGCGAGCGAAGTTATTTCACAAGGCTTCGGCGTTTTCAGAAGGTCTTCTCAGCGCCTTCAAAAGCCTTTGAAGCCTTGGCAAGGCTTAAAAAGCCTTGGACAGACGCACTTGCAGGAAGGAGCCCGACAAGGCGTTTTTCGAGTCGATCATGGTCATGTACGAAAAGTTGATGCCCGCGTCGATAGGCTTGATCAGGGTGGTGAAAACCGCTCCCACGCCGGTGGCGCTGAAACGGCCAAAAGCAGTCCTGGTGGAGGTGCCCATGGAGTCGTCCTGGATCTGCTGCACATGCATGAAGTGGGGACCGACCACGCCAATCGACGTACGGTAGACGGCAGCGAGGTCCAGCGCGGCGAAGTTACCGCTGCGGATGTCGGTGTCCTTGTTGCGGGTGTTGAAGCCCATTGAAGCTTTGCCGCCAACCGTCCACAGCGGCGTGATGTCAGCAGACACTGCCGCGCCTGCTCGCAGTGTGTAGAAGTTCCCCAGGCCCGTGTCTAGAGTGGTCTCTGAAGGGTCGTATTTTCCTGTGGGCATCGCCAAGGTCACGCCCGTGACCAACTTCATATTGTTTTTGCGGTACACCCAGGCCCCGGTGATTTCGGCATCGCCAAAGCCCTCGACTTCGCCGCTGAGCGAAGCAGCTTGGTTGACCAAACCGGCTTGGTAGCTCGCATTGAGGCTGTTTTGGACACCGGTGCGCGTGGGCTCAGGGCCTACTGCTACAGGGGTTGCTCCAGACAGTTTTACCGTTCGTTCCTGTTTGATCGTGTAGGGCAGATTGAAGGTGAACGAAAGCCGGCCACCACCGTAGTTTGGCTCGGTCAGGTAACCGATCAAGAGGTTGGCGTTGGTCTGCGTTTGTTCGACATCGAGATTGGTGACTGAGGTGGCCGTGACAGCTCCATTGGCGTAAGATTTTGTTTGGGTCTGAGTCCGCGCATTCCCCTCGTTATCCGTCACCTTGTCGACCTTGATCGATGTGAGCACCGTGCTGCCAAACCAGCCGGGGTTGTCAATCGGTGCAACGATTTCGCCGCCCAGTGCGCCCGACAGGGGAAAACGCAGCTTGAAATCTTCGGTGGCGCAGGCGGTGCCCGCACAAGCCAGGGAGCTCAGGACGAAAGCCACTTTGAGGGTGCGGCCGCTGTGGGGGATTGAAAGTTTCACGGTGTCTCCTGATGGGGTGAGTAATGAAATGGCACTAGAAGTGTCAATTCATTTCACGCGCGTGTCACCTCGGGTAAACACTGAACTCATCTGTATTTTGAATGCAAACACGTCACGCAGGCGACTTGCGCTGCGTGGTTTGCAAGCCGCGCTTGCCGCGTGCCCGTCAGTGCAGGCGGTGAACAGCCGGTGTCAGGCGGCAGATCGCTCCATCACGCGAAACTGAGCGGCGTTTTCCTGGAGCCACTGAAGCGACAAACTCGCGTCCTGCTTGGAGGGGTGAAACGCCGGCGAAAAATAAGCGCGCCAGGGCTTGAAGCAGCGTCGTACCAGACCCTGCCGGCCGAGCAGCAGTTGTATGGCGCTGGCCCAGGTGCGCCACTGCAACAGCGCTTTGTCGTCCCACAGGTTGCGCAGCGTCTGCCGCAGGATGTCCAGCATGAACTGGCCGGTGACGTAGCGAAACCAGAACAAGCGCCATTTCTCGTTGCCGCCCATGGCTTTGTACACGTCAAACGCGGTGTTGCGGTGTTCGGTTTCTTCGGCGCAATGCCACAGCCAGAGTGTCTTCATGCGCGGTTCGGCGCCTTCAAGCACAAAGGTTTGGGCCAGCATCCAGTGGGCAAAAATGGCGGTGAAATGTTCGGTGGCCGCGGTGATCGCCACCGCGTGACGGGGATCGAGCTTCATGCGCTCAAGTCGCTCAAGGCGCTTGAGCGAGCGCTTTTCCTGGGTGTTGACGAAACCCTGGCTGGCGAGCTGGGCGTTGTAGAGCGCATGCAGATGCCGGTGCGTGGCTTCCTGGCCCACAAAGCCTTGCAGCTCCTCGGCGAAACGTTCGCGTTCGGCGAGCGGCAGTGCGCTGACGCCTTTGCGAATCGAGTCCATGAAAAACTGTTCTCCGACGGGAAAGGACATCGACATGGCGTTCAGAAAGGCGCTTCTGAAAGCGTCGCCGCCGTTCCAGCGTCTTTCGAAGGGTTGCTTGAGGTCGATCAGGAGGCGTCTTACGGTCAGGTGGGTCATGTCATACTCGCTTTGGTACGAGAGAGTACCAGATTTTGGGGTGTTTTTCATGGTTTGGTTTTGCGCTTGCCCTTGTTTTCGTTTTCGTTCTCGGCGGCGTCAAGTTTCAGATGGGTTTGGCAACAGCGGGCAGCCAGAGGCAAATTGCGGTTTGCTATAAACCTGTGGTCATGACGGCCAGGGTGGCGATGACGGGCCTGGTGGCCGAGTCGTGTCCCTATTGATGAGGATGAAGTGATGTTTGACAGCGCTGCGCCGCTTGCCGGCCGCAACCCCCCCGAGAGCGATGCGTTCAGCCACCGTGATCGCCTGTTGGCGGCCATGGCGCAGGCCGTAGCCGCCAAGGGCTTGGCCGGCACCACCGTGGCCGATGTCGTGACGCTGGCGCGCGTTTCGCGCCGCACCTTTTACGAGCACTTCGCCACCCGCGAGGAATGTTTTGTGGCTTTGTATGAGGCAATCAGCGCGCAGGCTTTTCGCGTACTGGCCGGTGCTATTGAACCCGAGCGTGACTGGCGCCCGCAAATCGGCGAGGCGCTGCAGCGCTACCTGGCCCTGCTGGCGAGCCAGCCGGCGCTGCTCAAGACGATGTTCGTGGCGGTGCTTGAATTGGGTGATGCAGGTCTTGCGGCCCGCCGGAGAGTTCATCAGGCACTGGCCGACTACATCGTGTCCGTTTACCGGGCCAGCGCAGGGCCTCAAGTAGAGCCGCTGGAACCGGCCTTGGTCACGGCGCTGGTGGGCGGTATTCATGAACTGATCTTGCAAGCGCTGGAAGACGGACGCGCTGGTGATCTCACGGCGCTGGTACCCAGCGCTGCGCGCTTGATCAACCGGGTGCTGGGCAGCCCTGCTTGAGGCTCAGCACCATGGCAAATGCGCGGTAACGGCTTGCACTGAGAGCCTCTAAACCGTTGGCATGCTCCATGCCAAAATACCGACGAACTCTCTGGAACTGTGGCTGATTGGGGGCGCTGCAGCGGGCGCATCCTGATTGCGAAACGTGGAAATCGTGTGTAACGTGGTTTTCGCCAGTTGAGTTCACATGCGCCCAGTTCCCAGATTCCAGGCCTGCCCACCCTACATGACTCTTTCGACGAACAAGCCCCATCCGCCCGAAGCAGCAGCCGACAACGCGGTCCGCAAGGACAAAACCGTGCTGCCGCACCTGAACCCGCCCGAGCCGCTGCCGCTGGTGGACGGCCGGCATCACCGCAGCGTGGTGACGCGCCGGAAAATCGTCGAGGCCCTGACCGCCCTGATTCGCGAGGGTGTGCTGGTGCCCACGGCCGAGCAGGTGGCTTTGCGCGCCTCGGTGGGCTTGCGAACGGTTTTTCGTCATTTTGACGACATGGACACGCTTTACCGCGAAGTCGCCAGCAGTGTCGATGCGGTGGTGATGCCGGAGGTGCACGTCCGGTTTCAGACCTCAAGCTGGCAGGACAGGTTGCTCGAAAGTGTCGAGCGCCGCGCCGCGCTCTATGACCAGATCGCCGCCTTTCACCTGGCCTCCCAGATTCGCCGGCATGAGTCGGCTTATCTCGATTCCCTTTTGGTGCGATCGGCGCGCTACCAGCGCGACTTGCTGTGCCGCCTTTTGCCAGAAAAACTGCTGGCCAATGCGCCCCTGCTCGAAGGTCTGGTCTTGCTGCAAAGCATTGACACCTGGGTGATCTTGCGCCGGGAGCAGGGGCTCAATGCCGCTGACGCGACAGCGGTGATTCGCCAGGCCACACGGGCCCTGATCGCGGGCATGGACTGAGCTGGAGCCGGACCGAGCCCCCCGCGCCAGGGCTCATCAGCAGGCAGCGGCGCTGGCCCTTGGCTTAAAACCGGCGACTGACCTTGAGTTCGCGCGAGCCCGCCGGCAGACTGATGAAGTCGCCGTCAGCGCCCACCCGAATCGGACCCTTGAAGATGTCGGGCGCAGCGCCCAAAAACGCTTGTTCCATGCCGGGCAGCGGCAGGGGCGGCGCGATATGACTGAGCAGCAAAAAGGACACCTTGGCGTCGCGGGCTATCTCGGCAGCCTGCTCGGGGGTGGTGTGGTAGTCGACGATGTCGGCCATCAACTTGGTGACGTTGGCGCGCTTGGCGGTCGTGGCGCCCTTGCCCAGCAGGCTCACCATGGAAGGTTGCAGCGCTTCGTGCACCAGCACATCGGCGCCGGCCGATTCGCTTTGCACCGCAGGCGATTTCTTGGTGTCGCCGCTGAGCACCACGGTGCGGCCCTTGTAGCGGATGGTGTAACCCACAGCCGGATGCACGGGCGCATGATCGACGTTGAAGGCGGCGATTTCCAAGTCTGCATCCTTGAGCAGCACGACCCGACCACTGGGTGGCGCCGAAAAAGGCAGGGCAGTTCCGCCAAAGCCGCTGGTCGGCACGGTGCCGGCGCCATGGTGGGCCACGCGGTAGTGGGCGTCCTGCGCATAGGCCTCCATGAAACCGCGCACCACCCGGTCCACGCCGGTCGGCCCGTGGATCGGCACGGGCGCCGCATTGCCCGTAGAAACCCAGCGCTGCATCAGCAGCTCGCCCAGGCCATCAATATGGTCGGAGTGGAAATGGGTGAAAAATATCGCCTCGATACGGCCATGGACAAAGCCCATCTTGCCGAGGTTGCGAACGCTGCCATTGCCGGTGTCAAACACAAACATGCGCTGGCCCGCCACCACCACCGTGCAGGGGCCCATGCGCTTGTCGTCGGGCATGGGCGAGCCCGCGCCGCACAAGCCCACATGCAGGCCGTCCGGCAGTTCCTTGAGCAGGTCGACGGCCATGCGGCTGGCCGCCACCCGTTCGGCCACGGCCAGACTCAGGGGCGACCTGAACACGAAAGTTGCGCCGACCAGCAACACCGCCGTCAGCGCCGAAAGGAGAAGGGTTTTTCTTTTCATCGGGGACTCACTTCAATTGAGGGGAAAACATTGCAATTTCGTGAACTTGAACTTGAGCTTGAGCTTGAGCTTGAGCTTGAGCTTGAGCTTGAGCTTGAACCGGAGCCTGGCGCGGGGAATGCAAAAAACCGTGGGTGAAGGCGTGCCTTGATCCGTGTCCTTTCACTCAGGCGCCAAAGATGCGCGCCAGCCGCACCATCAGGCCCTGGGCCCAGGGCGCCACATAGCGCAGCCGGGGCCGGCTGGCTTCAGCGGCCTTGACCATCTGCGCAACGATGGCGCGCGTGTCGCGCGCTTCGAGCCAGGCAAAGGTGCGCGCCTCGCGGGCCTTGATTTGCGCGGCCATGCCGCTGAAATACGAGCCTGCGGCCATCCACTCGAACTTGCGCCCGGTCATGGCCTGGTTAAAGCCGGTGTGAATCGCGCCGGGTTCGATCAGGGCCACTTGCACGTTTTTCCCCAGCAAGTCCATCTCGGCCCGCAAGGCGGCGCCCGCTGCGGACAGCGCGAACTTGGTCATGCCGTAAGGCATTAAAAATGGCATGGGCAGGCGCCCGGCGATGGAGCTGACGAACAGCACGGTGCCGCGCTGGCGCTCGATCATGCCGCGCAGCGCCAGCTGCGTGAGTTCCAGCGTGGCAAAGAGGTTGACCTCGAAGGCCTGCCGGATGCGCTCGACCGGGACTTCGGCCAGCGAGCCGGACTCGCCGATGGCGGCGTTGTTGATCAGCACGTCGATGACCAGCGGCCGCAGCAGTTCGCGGTCGGCCGGGTCGGTGATGTCGAGCTTGAACACCTGCAAAGCCTGTTGCCGCGACGCGCATTGCTGGCGCAGCGCCTCGGCCTGGGCTTCGTTGAAGGTGGTGGCGATGACCTGGTGGCCGCGCGCGGCCAGCGCGAAAGCGCTGTCCAGGCCAATGCCGCTGCCGGCGCCGGTGATCAGGATGGTTTTGCGCATGAGGCTTTTTCCGGGCTTTGTACAAAGACGCGGGCGACTTGCCCCATGGACGACCAGTACAGGTCGCGGTTCCAGCCGGGGCTGGGAAACACCACGCCCTGCATCAGGCCGCCGACGCGAACCCGAGCGGCTTCAACGCCTGTCTCGATGTTCAGCACCACCACTTCTTCGCCGTGGCTGCGGTAGTCGTTGATGACCATCTCGCCGCTGTCCGGGTAAAGCAGCATATGGCTGGCGCAGCCAAACCCTGTTTTGCGCCATAGGGGCAATAGCGCCCGCGCGAGCGGATCAAAGCGCCAGGCTTGCAGATGGCGATTGGCCGAGTCGTAGCCCACGACGATCTGGCGCTGCAGGTCAAAGAGCGGCGGGTTGGTGATGCTGCCGCCTGCCGCGCCGCAAACGTCCAGCACCTGGTGGTCGCTGGCGTCTTGCAGGCTGACGCGGATCAGCCGGTTGGCGCTGCGGCGCACGCCCGCGCCCAGCATGTTGATTCGGTAGCGGTGCAGGCCGTTGTCCATGAACCAGGCGTGATCGCCGGCCAGCACCACGTCCCAGCCGTAGCTTTGCCCGCTGCTGCCGATGTAGTCAAAGCGCCAATCGGCGTCGAAGTCCAGGCGCGCCAGCGCAGCGTTCCAGTGGTAGCGAAAAATCGAGCGCACGCCCACCACGTAAACACTGTTGCCGCGCGCGCTCAGGCGCGCAATCGAGGGCTCAGGGCAGGGCGTGTCGGCGCTGGCGCGCTGCAGGGTTTCAGGGTCGATCACGGTCAGCAGCGCGGGTGTCTTGTCGGACAGGTTCTTGGTGACGATGAGTCCGTTGTCCAGCACCACAAAAGAGTTGTAGGGCTGCTTGACTGGCAGCGCCAGCGAGGCGATGGCCTGGCATTGGCGGTCCAGCCGGTGTGCGTGGCGGCCGTACACCACATAGATATGGCCGTTGCGGTGGATCGCCATGCCGCCCGGCCACATCGGCCCACCGGCCAGCCGGGGGGAGCGTTGCAGGGTTTGCAGGCTGTGCGGGTCAATGCGTTCAACGCAGGCGGTGGTTGGCAAGCCAAAGCTGGCGCGCAGGGCCGAATGGGTCAGCAAGTAGACCTCGCCCGGGGCGCCCAGCAGCGTCATGGTCGACATCTGGGTGCGGCGCCGCACGCATTGCAGGCGCTCGCCGGGCGCCAGCTTCAGGCCTGGCATGACGCGCGGCGTTTGCAGCCGCTCCGGCCCGCCGTCTTCGGCCGGCCAGGGGCTGGACAGGTAGCCAGCCGGATTCATGTGCGCTGGCGCTGGCGACGCCGGTAAAGCATCGCGGCGGGCACGGCCAGCAACAGCGTCAGCAGCAAGAGCAGCGCTGCCTTGTAGCGCGGCCAGTAGACGTTCACGGCCGCATTGATGATGACCTGTTGAACCGGCTCGTAGTCGCCTGGCATGTCGAGCACGCCGTTGGCTTTGGCATAGGCCGCGTAGTCAGCCTGCATGGTGCGGAACTGCTCGGGCAGTTCAAGCTGCAGGTCGCGGGTTTCGCCGGGGTCCTTCACGATGTCATAGAGGTGCCAAAGCCCGTCGCCCACGGGCGGTATGTTTTTGATCAGTTTCAGATCGCCCTTGAAAAGCGCTTGGTTGCCCGACAACTCGTAGCCCACCGGCACATCGGCTGGATGGACCCGTTCGGCCTGGCCTTGCAGCGCTGGCAAGAGGCTGCGCCCGGTCATGGTCTCGACCGGCTGGCCACGGTACAGCCCCTGGTTGGGCTTGATTTGGGCCAGATCGAGCAGCGTCGGTGCGATGTCGTTCACGTGGGTGAAGTGCCGCTGGATGCTGTTGCCCAGCATGCCCGGGGCACCCGCCACGATCAGGGGCACGCGGATGCCGCCTTCGCCCGAATAAAACTTGTAGGTGCGCAGCGGCGAGACGGCGGCGCCGGCCCAGTTCGGACCGATGACCGTGTAAGCGCCCCTGGAGCCGAGCCGGTCAAGGTCGCGGTTGTATTGCCAGTCCAGCCACAGCCGGCCGGTCAGCACCGCATACGGGTCCGAAGCCTCGGCGCCGTTGTCAGACAGGAAGATGAAGACCGTGTTCTCATAGGCGCCGATTTGCTTGATGTGGGCGATCAGCCTGCCGATCTGCTGGTCCATGGCCTCGGCCATGGCGGCATAGACCTCCATGCGCCTGGCTTGGTAGAGCTTGTCCGTCTCGCTCAATGCGTCCCAGTTGTCAGCGCTGGTGGCGCGGCCCAGCGGCGCGTCAGGCGGGATCAGCCCTAGTTCTACCGCCTTGTCGCGGCGCTTCTGGCGCAGCACGGTCCAGCCGTCCTTGTAGAGGCCGCGGTACTTGTTGATCAGGTCGCGGGGCGCCTGCAAGGGAATGTGATTGGCCTGAAACGGCACATAGGCAAAAAACGGCTGCCCGGCCTGCTCGCCGGCGCCGATGTACTCGATCATCTTGCTGACAAAAAATTCGGACGAGTAGTAATCCGCCGGCATGACCGCGGGCCGGCCGTTGTCAAACCAGTCGACCTTGTCCGTCAGGTCGAGGTAGCGTTTGGCTGTTTGCCAGTTGTCCGAGCCGCTGTCGCCCTGCACCAGCGAGCGGTCGAAGCCGCGCTGGTTCGGCAGGTTGTGCGCTTCCTTGCCCACGTGCCATTTGCCGGCCACGTAGGTGCGGTAACCGCCGTCTTGCAGCAGCGAAGCGACGGTGACCACGTTCTTGTTGAGCACGGTCAGGTAGCCAGGCTTTCCCATGTGCGCCAGCGGAATCGTCTCGCGCATATTGCCCACGCCATTGCGGTGGTTGTCGACCCCCGTCAGAAGCATGGAGCGTGTCGGCGAACACGAGGCGCTGACATGGAAGTTGGAGAATTTCATACCCTGCCGGGCCAGGCTGTCCAGGTGCGGCGTGGCGATTTCGCCGCCAAAAGCGCCCACGTCGCTAAAGCCCCAGTCGTCGGCCAGCAAGACCACGATATTCGGCCGCGGTTTCTGGGGGGCTGCTGTCACGGCGCTGCAACAGGCGGCAAGCAACAGTAGCAGCGCGGCTTTGTTCATGGGGCCGCTTGCTTGGCCCTGGCCTGAGCCTCGGCCAGTGGCTTCCAGTGCATCAGGCCGAACAACAGGGTCAGGGCCACGCTGGCGGCCAAACTGCCAGGGTAGGAGCGCACGTGCTTGAACATGAGCGCCAGTTCCAGCGCATGAATGGCCAGCAGTGCCAGGCTTGCAGTCAGGGCGATGCTGCCAGCGCCAGCGAGTGTTGGTGGCAGCCAGCCCAGCAAGCCTGCGAGCGCCAGCGCATAGGTGGCCAGGCAGGCGATTTTCAGGAGTTTCATCATCATGCGGCGGCTTTCATCAAGGTGTCTTGCACGGCCCAGAGCCGGTCTTGTCCCCAGACGGCGGTGTCGCCAACCTGAAACGCCGGTACGCCCCACAAGCCCAGGCCAAACATCGCCAGGCGATTGTCTTCGGCCGTTTTGCGCCAGCGCTCGTCCTTGAGCGCCGCGCTCGCCTCGGCCCAGTTCAGTCCGGCCCGTTCTGTAATCCGGCGCAGGCCGCGGTCGCTGCCGGCATCAATCCCTTCGGCCCAGACGCCGCGCATGAAGGACCGCAGGTAGCTCTCACCCTGGCCCATGCGCAGGGCAAAGGCCAGCAGCGCCAGGCCGCGTTCGGTCGGGCGGCCGACCGGGTCGTTCAGCCGGCCAAAGGCGATGCCGCGGACGAAGGCTTCGCGCGCTGTGTCCAGGCTGATGTAAAAGCGCTTGGCCAGCGGCACTGGCAGGCCGCGCATGACCATCGGCAGCACGTAGCGGATGTTGACGGCCGCACCGGTACGGCGGCCCAGATCGAATACGCGCTCGGTCACGATGGCTGAGTAAGGGCTTCGGAGAGAGACAAAAAATTCAATCGGCGGTGGCCGCAGCAAAGGAGTGGCCAAAACCATGTCAAGGTCTGGCGGGAACATCAGACCCTTGACGCCGGGCGCCTGAACGCCCAGATCTTGCAACCGGCTTTCGAGGTGATGCAAACGGTCAATGCCCCAATACCACTCGCCGGCGTAATAAAACGTGGCTCCCAGGTAGTGGCCCAGGCGCTGACGCAAGGCGTTGCCGGCCTTGACATGGGCGGCTGCAGTCAAGGCGTCGGGTTTTCCGGTTTGCTCTGGCGGACTTTGCTGTAGCAGCGCTTTCGGATCCGACCAGAGCGCCGCTGAAATGGCGTGCGCACTTTCAACGAAATTGTGTTTGTCGATGGCTGCGGCCAGCAGGCCCTGCGCCCGCCCGACGTCGGCTGCGTCAGGCTGGGCCCCCGTGTCTTTGAAACGCAGGCCGTGGCGCTGCGCCAGCAAGGCCGCATCCTTGCGGCTGTAGACGGTCAGTTTGCCCCGCTCCGGCGCGGCGTCGTCGGCAGGCGCACCTACCAGATGGGCCTGAATTTCTATCTTGTACCGCGCCGCCAGCGCTGGCAGGCAGTTGGCGGCCAGCGCGCTGTAAGGGTCGTCAGCCTGGTGAAAATAATGCAGCACATGGGGCTCGCCCCGGCGAATCCGGGCTTTTTCAGCCCGCGCACGTTGGCGCAGCAGGCGCTCCCGGGAAAGCAGCCGCTGGCTGAAGGCTGGCATCAGCCAGCTTTTGATCGACATCAGGCCCATGGCTGCCTGTCCCTCGCTGCGGCGTTGACTTCGATTGACGGACAGCGCATCCTCGATCTTTCAAGACACTTATGTATGGTTTCGAATGCTAGCACCTGACTGTGCCCTTGTACTTCAGGGTTTTCGATAGGGTTCGGGTGGCGTTGCGAAGCGAACCCGCCTGTGCTTTGCGCCTGAAAATACAAGTCTTCACCCCGCGTGACCCAAGGAGCCCATGAGCGTCAAGAAAAAGGCTGGCCTGCCCGCCAAACCTGCCCGGCTCAGCCGCGATGACTGGCTGGACGCCGCCTTCGACGCGATCGTGGAGGGTGGCTTTGACAAGGCGCGCGTGCTCTTGATTTCAGAGGCGCTGGGCGTGACGCGCGGAAGTTTTTATTGGCACTTTACCGACCACGCCGAGCTGATTTCGGCCCTGCTGGCGCGCTGGCGCGAGCAGGAACTGGACATGGACCGCCACTGGCGTTCGCCGGAACAATCGACCGACGACCCGCAGGCGGACCTCGAACGGCTGCTCGCAGCCGCCCTGGCCCATGCCGGCCCGGACCTTGAAAACATCCGCTTTGAACTGGCGCTGCGGGGCCTGGGGCGGCGTGACCCCGATGTGGCGCGCCTGCTGGCCGAGGTGGACCGTGCCCGCATGGCCATGTTCGAGCAAAAGTTTTTCAGGCTCACGGGCGACGCCACCAAGTCGGGCGACCTTGCCGCTCTTTTTTACCTGGCGATCGTGGGCAGCCATCAGGCGCTCAGCCGGCCCATCAACCCGCCTCAAGTCAGCGCTTATTTGATGCGCATCGTGACGAATTACCTGATTCATCAGCAAGCGCCGTCTGGCCTGGCGCCGGCGCCTGTTACCGGCGGCAAGGTGGTCGACAGCGAGGTCGAAAGCCGCAAGGTTGACGGCCGCTCCAACGCTGGCTGAAGGTGCAGCGCCTGGGTCTGCCGGGGCGAGCCAGCGTCAGCGCCGCTCGATTTGGCTGCTGGCGGGCGGCGAGTGCGGGCCGCGGCCGAGCACCGTGCCCGCGCGCACCGATTGCCGTAGCGGAAAGGCAAACTGCGCCAGCCAGGGTTCGGCGCCATGCAGGCGGTCATCCTGCAGCCCATAAGCGGGCGGGTAGCGGCGCGAGAAGTGCGCTGTGCCAAACAGAACATCCCAGACAAACAGCAGGTTGCCGTAGTTGCCCGTGTAGTGACCGATGCCGTCGCCCTGCACCAGCGCGTGATGCGCATAGTGCGTGGCCGGTGTTGAAATGGTGCGCTCCAGCACCCAGGCCAGCGGCCGCAAGACTGGCTGGCGGTAAAGCCACTGGTCCCAGCGCAGCGCTGAATGCGCACCCATGATCACGCTCAGTTTGACGACGGTATAGCCCACGTAGACCCAGCCAAAGCCCAGGTAGAGCAGTGCGCCGGACAGCCACAAGCCGGGCATCAGCGCGTAATAAAAGAGGTTGTTGCGGTAGACCACGCGCACGCTCATGTAAGCAGCAGAGTGATGCGCCCGGTGCAGCGGCCACATCCAGGAGGTGTGACTGAGCCGGTGCCAGAAGTATTGCGTCAGGTCGTCGGCCAGCAGCAGCACGATCAGCATCTGCCACCAGGCCCAGTGCCCGAGCGCCTGACTCTGCTCTGGCGCCAGCCAGGCGCACAGCGCCCCCGAAGCAAGCACCACGCCGCCAGAAATAAAGGGAAACAACAGCGTGACGGCGATGTCCAGTCGGTTGTCTTCGCGGCTGGCTTCCCGCGGGAAAAACCGGCCTGCCAGCAACTCCGCGATGGCGAAAGCCCCGAGCACGCTCACCAGCGCGAGTAGTTGAACGGTTTGCATGGGGGGCATGTCGATAGGGTTCCAGGCGGCTCGGGGGGGGGCTTGTCAGGCGCGAGGGAATCGGTTTGAAATGGCGCACTGTCGCTTGCAACAGGCATTGTGACGGGTACAGTCCGTTTGGATGATTAGCAGCAACATACATCAATGTATCGTCTTGACCTTGGCGATGTCAACGTTTGGCGGTTTGCTGGCGTCGGGGTATTCCCGGGGACTGGTGCGAAGCTTGAACCATACACTTGTGTCTTCTCAACTTCAGCGGTCAAAACGCTTTCAAATCCTGCGCTGCGGCAGCGGTTTTTGGGGTTTTCATTGCCGGAATTTTTTCGTCGAGGGTGTTGATTTCAGGGCTTGCTCATGGTGAATTCGAAAACCTCCCCTCAACGCCTTGCCCTCTTGCGCAGTCGCCCGTTTGCCAGCGCTGCGCTGGGCCTGGCGCTGTGCGCGCTGGCGTCCGCTGGCGTCTGGCACTTCGGATTCAAGCCCGAGCCTGAAGTCGCTCGAGGTGTCGTGCAAGGGGCCGCACGCGCCGCTACCCTGGAGTGCCCCTTGCCGGCGCAAGCGGCTCCGTCGCCGTACCCCGGGATGGTCTGGGTTGCGGGCGGCAGCTTTGCCTGGGGCGCGGGTATCTACCCGGAAGAGCAGGGCGCCGGCACTGCCCAGGTAGCCGGCTTCTGGATGGACCGCACCGAAGTCACCAACGCGCAGTTTGACGAGTTCGTTCGCGCCACAGGCTATGTCACGACCGCCGAAAAGCCGGTGGACCCAAAGCGGCATCCGGGTCTGGACGCGAAGCTGCAGCGAGCCGGCGCCGTGGTGTTTCGTGCGCCCGCCAAGGTCGACGGGCAAGCGGACATGGCGCAGTGGTGGCAGTACACGCCGGGCGCTTACTGGCGAAAACCTGGTGGTCCTGACACCGGCATTGACAAGCGCGGCGCCTTTCCAGTGGTTGCCGTCACGTTTGAAGACGCCAGGGCTTACGCCCAATGGAAAGGACGCAGCCTGCCCACCGAGGCGCAGTGGGAATGGGCGGCGCGCGCGGGCCAGGCGCAGGTGCTGGTGGACCACGAGCAGCCGCGTCATGCCAATACCTGGCAAGGCATTTTCCCGGTGGTCAATTCGGCTGATGACGGCTTTGCGGGGGTGGCGCCGGTGGGCTGCTTCGAGCCCAACGCGCTAGGCCTGTTCGACATGATTGGCAATGTCTGGGAGATCACCCGCGACGCTTACAGCCCGAGGCGCCACGCGCGTGGCGAGCCTGAGCCAGGGGACGTGCAACCCGCCTTGCGCGGCGGCGGTACGGGTGCCCGCGTGATCAAGGGCGGCTCCTTCCTGTGCTCTTCCGACTATTGCATGCGCTACCGGGCCGGTTCGCGCCAACCCCAGGAAGACGACCTGGGCGTTAGTCACGTCGGCTTTCGCACGGTGCTGCTGGCGCCAGGACCCACGCCGTAGTGAACATGATCGGCGTGATTCTTGTGCGGGCTTCAAACCTTGCGTCGGCATGACAAAAACACTCGCTCGCAAAACTCTCGGCAAGGCTTTTTCCGCGTGAGCCGGCGCGTCCGGTTGATGCGCTGGCTGCTCGGCTTGCTGCTGGTCTTGAGCCTGGTCGCGGCCGCCCTGTTTGCCAAGGCTGAGCACATCGTCCTGGGCGGGCAAGCCTATCTTTTCGGCTACCCGCTGGTCATCATGGACTTGACACGTGCCAATGCAGCGGCCGTGATCGGGCCTGAAAACCAGCTGCGGCGGGTTCGCGAGTTTCCGTCAGCGCGCTTCAAGGAGGTAGTACGGCCCAATGTGGACACGCTCTACACCTCGGCCTTCATCGACATGGACCGTGGCCCCTGGGTTTTCGAGATGGCCGCTAACACCCATCGCTACGAGCTGATGCCTTTCATGGACGCCTGGACCAACGTCTTTGCTACCCTGGGCACGCGCAGCACCGGAACTGCGGGTGGACGCTATCTCCTGGCAGGACCTGGCTGGCAGGGTCAGGTGCCGCAGGGTCTTGTGCTGCTCAGGTCACCGACGCAAATGGTCTGGCTGATCGGCCGCACCCAGGCCAATAGCACTGCCGATTACCCACTGGTGCATCGCTTGCAGGACGGGCTGCGACTGCGCTCGCTGGCCGAATGGTCTGCAGGCCAGCCACCAGCCACTGTCGCATGGCAGCCCGCTGCGAAGCGGCCGCCGCCTGGTGAGCAGCTGCAGGCGATGTCCACAGAGACTTTTTTCGAGAAACTCACGATGCTCATGCTGCGCAATCCGCCGAGTGCGGCTGATGCGCCCCTGCTGTCCAAGCTTGCGCGCATCGGCGTGGCGCCGGGGCAGGGACCGGCGTGGAGTCCGCTGGAGCGCTGGGCCGTGAGCCTGGGTCGCTGGATCGCCGAGTTCAGGGTTGCCCGCGAGTTGCGGCAGCCGCGCGAACTGCAGCGCGGCTGGTCCACGCCCCCGGCGCATCTGGGCGCCTACGGCACCGACTACAACACCCGGGCTGCCGTGGCCATGGTCGGCCTGGGCGCGAACTTGCCAGCCGACGCGATGTATCCACAGACCGCCGTTGACGCCGGCGGCCAAGCCTTGAATGGGTCCAAGCGCTACCGCCTGCACTTTGCGGCGCAAGACTTGCCGCCGGTGCGTGCCTTTTGGTCGGTCACCGCCTATGGGCAGGACAATTTCCTCATGGATCATCCGAGCGGCCGTCATGCAGTGGGCGACCGAGACGCGCTGCGCTACAACGCCGACGGTTCTCTGGATTTGTGGGTGCAAGCCCAGGCGCCAGAGGCTGCTTACCTGGCCAATTGGCTGCCGGTTCAAGCTGGCCAGCCTTTCATTCTTAACGCCCGGCTTTACTGGCCCAAGTCCGCAGCGCTGGACATGCGCTGGGGCATGCCGGCTGTTGAGCGGGTCGACTGACGCACCGGATCCTCACCCGGTCCACACCGGGACTCTGAAGCACTGCTGATGAATGCTTCAGAAAAATTTGCTTGCTCAGGCTGGCCCGTGTCGCTTTAATCAAAGCATGTACCCGACCCCTGCAAGCCCTGCTCATGCTGCTTGAGACGCCATCTCAGGCGGACAAGCGCCCCGACGGTCTGGCCCGCGTGGAAGACCGTCGCCTGCTGACCGGACGCGGCTTGTATGTGCATGACGTGCGCCTACCCGGCATGCTGCATGCCGTTTTTGTGCGCAGCACTTACGCACGGGCACGCTTGATCGCGCTTGATTTGCAGGCCGCCCGCAGCTGTGCCGGGGTGTTGGCAGTGCTGGACTTTGCGCAGCTCGGTGGCTTGACCATGCCGCCCATCAACCCGCTGCTGCCCTTGCGTGAGCTCCCCGACTTTCCTTTGCTGGCGGCGGGCCGGGTGGACTCGGTGGGCCAGCCGATCGCGGTGGTCGTTGCTTCGAGCCTGGCTGCCGCGCAGCGTGCTGCCGAGCAAGTGCAGGTGGATTACGACGCCGAGCCCGCCCAGGCCGACGGCGCCGCGGGCGCGCGGGTGGTTGCCAGTGTGCGGCACCAGGCCGGTGATGCGGCAGCCGTGAAAGCACTGCATCCCCTGCATAAAGTCAGGGTGGTGCATCAGCAAGCCCGTGTGATCTCCATGCCTCTGGAGCCGCGTGCTGCGGTGGCGCAATGGGACGCCAGTGGCGGCATGCTGACCGCCTGGCTGGCGACACAAACGCCTTCAAGGGCGCGCGCTGACATCGCCCGCGCCCTGGACTTGCCGCTGGACAAGGTGCGGGTGATTGCGCCCGACGTGGGCGGTGCCTTTGGCGCCAAGGCCTCGGTATCGCCGGAGGACCTGGTCATTGCCTTCGTGGCGCGGCATTTGCAGGCCAGCGTCAAATGGACATCGTCACGCTCTGAGGAGTTCACCTCGGCGCCGCACGGCCGCGGCGCCCGGCTCGAAGGCGAGCTGTGGCTGGACGCGCAAGGCCGCTTCGTCCATCTGCAAGCGCAAATGAATTTCCCCACCGGCGCCTGGCTGCCCTACAGCGCCGTGGTGCCGGCGCGCAATGCGGCGCGCATTCTGCCTGGGCCTTACCACGTCAGCAGCATCGACCTGGCGTCTGAAGCCGCCATGTCCAACGCGGCGGCGGTCAACATTTACCGCGGTGCCGGCCGGCCCGAGGCGGCGCTGCTGATGGAGCGTCTGGTCGAAATGGCCGCGCGCCAAAGCGGCATGGACCCGGTCGAGCTTCGGCTGCGCAACCTGGTCAGCCTGATGCCCCATGCCACGCCGACCGGCGAAAGCCTGGACGCCGGCAATTACCGCGCCGCACTCGAGCGCGCCTGCGCGCGTTTTGACTATGCCGGCGAGCGGCGCGAGCAAGCCCGGCGCCGGGCGCAAGGCGAGCTGCTGGGCATCGGCTTGGCGCTTTACGTGGAGCCTTGCGGTCAGGGCTGGGAAAGTGCCCGCGTTAGCTTGCAGGCCGATGGCCGGGTGCAAGTGGCCAGCGGTTCGGCCTCGCAGGGCCAGGGTCATCAGACCAGTTATGCCCTTATCGCGGCCGAGGCCCTGGCTTGCGAGCCAGCGCTGGTCACCGTGATTGAAGGCGACACCGCCAGCTGCCCGCCGGGTATTGGCGCGCTGGCCAGCCGCAGCATGGCCATAGGCGGTAGCGCCGTGTGGCAGGCGGCGACGCAGGCCGCCCGACGCCGCGATGCGGGCGAGCCGCTGCCGATCGTGGTGGAGGCGGTTTACACCGCGCCTGCGGAGGCCTGGAGCTACGGCTGCGTGATCGTTCGCCTGGCGATAGACCGCGACACCGGCCAGCCGCAGATCGAAAGGCTGGTCTGGGTGGACGACGCCGGCCGCATCATTTCGCCGCAGCTCGCCGAAGGCCAGTTGCTCGGCGGCCTGGCGCAAGGCCTGGGCCAGGCCCTGCTCGAGCGCATCGTCTATGACGATGAAGGCCAGCTGCTCACGGGCTCGTTGATGGACTACGCCCTACCGCGCGCCGACCAGATGCCGCTGGTCGAGCTTGAAAGCCTGGCCGAAAGCACGCCAGCCAACCTGCTGGGCGCCAAAGGCGTGGGCGAGGCCGGCTGCATCGGTGTGCCGGCCGCGCTGCTCAATGCCGCCGCCGACGCACTTTCACCGCTGGGTGAAAAAACGCTTGATTTCCCCCTGACGGCCGAACGCCTGTGGCAGGCCATGCAACAACCTTCCGGAGACCCGACGCCATGAAATACAAAAAATCCGAAGCCAAAGACTACGCAAGGCAGAACTTTCGCGGTGTCTGGGCCGCCACCATGACGCCTTTTGACGAAAGCCTCGCCATGGACGAAGCCGCTTACCGCCGCAACCTGCGCCACTGGGCGCAAACGCTCAAGTTGGGCGGGCTGTTTGTGTCGGGCAAGCAGGGCGAATTCTTTTCGATGTCGGTGGCCGAGCGCAAGCGCTCTTTCGAGCTCGCTGTTGAAGAAGCCGACGGCCATTGCGGCATCGTCAGCTCCTGCTCGGACACCAACCTCGACGTGGTGCTGGAGCTGGCGCGGCATTCGCAAAACGTCGGCGCCGACTACATCGTGGTGCACAGCCCGGTTTTGCATTTTGGCGCTGACACCGACGAGACCATTTACGAGTACTACCGCTACCTCAGCGAGCAGCTGGACATCGGCATTGCCTTGTGGAACCACCCCGATTGCGGCTATGTCATGAGCCCCGAGCTGTGCGCCCGCATTGCCGAGCTGCCCAATATCGTGGCCATCAAGTACAGCGTGGACCGTGAGCTCTACAAGCGCCTGACCGCGCTGGCCGGCGACAAGATCATCGTCAGCACGGCTTCTGAAGAGGAGTGGCTGGACAACGTGATCGAGCTGGGCTGGCGGCTGTACCTGTGCTCGACCCCGCCTTTTCTGCTGCAAACCGCCGTGGACCAGCGCATCAACGGCTACACGCAACTGGCTTTTGAGGGCAAACACGAAGCAGCCCGGGCCATGCGCGACAGCCTGAACCCGGCGCGCCAGGCCTTCAAGCAGTCGCGTCCCAAGGGCAAGCCGCAGGCGCACAGCAAGTACTGGCTGGAGTTGCTCGGTCAGGCGGGCGGGCCGGTGCGCCGGCCTTTGCTGCAACTGACCGAAGCAGAAAAGCAGGCCACCCGCGACGCCATTGCGCGCAGCGGCCTGCGGCTTGGCTGATGCCCCACGACAGCCCGCCCATGCCCGCCAACAAGCTTGTTTCCATCCGCTTGCAGGTCAACGGCCAACCGGTGGAGACAGCGCTGCCACCGTCGACGCTGCTGGTTGACTTGCTGCGCGAGCAGCTCGGACTGACCGGCACCCACCAGGGCTGCGACACCGCCCAGTGCGGCGCCTGCACGGTGCTGGTCAACGGCGCAGCCACCAAGTCCTGCAATGTGCTGGCGGTGCAGCTTGACGGCGCCAGTGTCGTGAGCATCGAAGGCCTTGAGGCCGCCGACGGCAGCCTGCACCCGATGCAGCAAGCCTTTGGCCGGCACCACGCGCTGCAATGCGGTTTTTGCACGCCTGGCATGGTCATGCGCGGCGTGGCGATGGCGGCAGAAGGTGTTCCCGCCCAAGCGCTGGCCGTCAGCTGCGCGCTGTCCGGCAATTTGTGCCGCTGCACGGGTTACCGCGGTATCGTCAATGCGGTGTGCGAAGGCCTGCAACAGATGCGGGCCCGCAGCCCGGGCGGAGTCGCAGCGTGATGGACTTTGACTACCGGCGGCCCGCACGGTTGGCAGAGGCCGTGGCCTGGCTGCGTGAAGACCCCGAGGCGAAATTGCTGGCCGGTGGTCAAAGCCTGCTGGCAGCCATGAAGCTGCGGCTCTCCGAGCCTTCCATGCTGATTGACTTGCAGGACCTGCCCGAGCTGCTCGGTGTGCGCGAGCAGGGCGGCGGGCTCTGGATCGGCGCCATGTGCAGCCATGCCAGCGTGGCCACCTCGCCAATCGTCCAAAGACTGGCGCCCATGCTGGCGCAACTGGCGCAGGGCATTGGCGATCAGCAGATTCGCCAGCGCGGCACCCTGGGCGGCTCGATCGCCAATGCCGACCCGGCCGCCTGCTGGCCTGCCGGCGTGATGGCCCTCAATGGCACTGTCTTCACCGACCGCCGAAAGATTGCAGCAGACGAATTTTTCACCGGTCTTTTCACGACGGCTCTGGAAGCCGATGAAGTCGTGCTCGGCGTGCAGTTTCCCTGCGTGCAGCAAGCGCACTATTTGAAGTTCGAACAGCCGGCCTCGCGTTTTGCCCTCACCGGCGTGGCTGTGGCGCAGCTGGGCAGCCAGGTGCGCGTGGCTGTCACCGGGCTGGGCAGCGGCATTTACCGCTGGGAGGCGGCTGAGCGCGCCTTGTCGCTGCGGCTGGCGCCCGAGGCGCTGCGCGATTGCGCACTGGACGCCGACATCGCCATGGGCGATATTCATGCTTCGGCTGACTACCGGGCGCATCTGGCAGCTGTGCTGACGCGGCGCGCGGTGCAGCATATTTTGAAATCTTCTCCTTCTTCTCCTTCTTCTCGTACATCTTCTGTTTGACAGGCAACAGGCCATGAAACAAAAAATCGCATTGATCGGTTACGGCGCCATTGGCACGGCGGTTCACCGCCTGCTCCTGGCCCATGCCGATCAGGTCGAGGTGGTGGCTATTTTGGTGCGCGATGCCGCGGCCACCTCAGTGCTGG
>CAJAOB010000156.1 GCA_903941205.1 uncultured Burkholderiales bacterium
GCGTGCCTTCGTCTAGCTGCGCGTAGGTGAACTGGCGGCCGTCGGTCAGGTTGTTCAGAAACACCTTGGAGCCGATGCGCCGGGCCTTGTCGGCCAGCATCGCGTCGAGCGTGGCGTGGCGGACGTTGAATTCAGACAATTTCATGCGACGCGGATCCTTGGCTGGTTTGATTTGTTTGACTTGTTTGGCTTGTTTGACTTGTTTGACTTGTTTGGCTTGGGGCTCACGGCGCCGGCCCGGACGCGCGCGCCGGATGCTCGGGCCGGGGCAGGCCCATGTGCTCGCGCAAGGTCCGGCCGCGGTACTCGGTGCGCACCAAGCCGCGGCGCCGCAGTTCGGGCACCACCAGATGGACAAAGTCCGCAAAGCCGCCCGGATAGTCGCTGGCCATGATGTTGAAACCGTCAGCCGCGCCCTCGCAGAACCACTGCTCCATCTCGTCGGCAATGTCGGTGGGCGAGCCCGTCATGGTGTAGACGCCGTGCGAGCCGATTTGCCGGGTGTAGAGCTGGCGGATCGTGAGCTTCTCGCGCTTTGCTGTTTCCACCAGCCGGTCGCGCAGGGCTTTTTGCTGGTTGCTCGGCGGCAGTTCATCGGGCAAAGGGCCGTCCACCGGGTAGCCACGCAGGCTCACGCCCAGCAGTTCCTCCAGCAAGGAAAAGCCCACCTCCGGATGCACCAGGGACAGCAGGCGCGCGTTCTTTTCCTGCGCCTCTTGCCGGGTGCGCCCGACCACGGTGAACAAACCGGGCAGCACCTTGACATGGTCGGGATGGCGCCCGTGCTGCGCCGCGCGCGCCTTCACATCGGCATAAAACGCTTGAGCCCCTTGCAGCGAGCCGGAAGAGCCAAAGATGATGTCGGCCACTTCAGCCGCCAGCGCCTTGCCAGGCTCCGAAGCGCCGGCCTGGATCAGCACCGGATGGCCCTGCGGCGGCCGGGCCAGATTGAGCGGGCCCTTGACGGCCAGATGCTCGCCCCGGTGGTTGAGGTAATGCAGCTTGGACGTGTCAAAAAACAGGCCCGAGGCCTTGTCGCGCAGGAAGGCATCGTCTTCGTAGCTGTCCCACAGACCCTTGACGACGGCGACGAACTCGTGGGCCTGGCGGTAACGCGCGTCATGGGCGAGGTGTTTGTCCTTGCCGAAGTTCGCGGCCGTGGCCTGAACTGACGATGTCACGATGTTCCAGGCAGACCGCCCGCCGCTGAGGTGGTCGATGGACGCAAACTTGCGCGCCACGTGGTAGGGCTCGTTGTAGGTGGTGGAGGCCGTGCCGGCCAGGCCGATATGCCGGGTGGTCACCGCCAGCGCGGCCAGCAGCGTCATCGGCTCGAACTGCGAGACATAACGCGCCGGGTCGTGACTCAGCGCGGCAAGGTCCGCCTCGGAACCTCGAAGTCCATCCACATCGGCCAGAAAGAACAGATCGAAGCAGGCACTTTCAGCCAGATGGGCCAAGCCCAGCCAGAAGCCGTGGAAATCAAGCTCGGGGCCGGTTGGCGACTCAGGCAGCCGCCAGGCGCCCTCGTGATGCCCGTTGGCCCGCGCAAACACGCCCAGGGCCATTTTGCGGTCGGCTGCGAGCATGTTGCCGCGGCTCCCGCGTCATTCCATCTTGACGTTGGCCGCCTCGACGCGCTTGGCCGCATTGGCGCGGTCCGTCACCAGAAAGGCCGCGAACTGCGCGGGCGTCTCGGTCACGGGCTGAAAGCCCACATTGGTCAAGGTCCTGAGCATGTCTTCGGTCTTCATCGCCACAGCCACATCAGCGGCAATCTTGTTGACGATGGCGCCTGGCATGCTCGAAGGTGCGGAAAGCCCCATGTAGAAAAACGTCTCGTACTCCGGAAAGCCGGACTCGGCAAAGGTTGGCACATTGGGCGCGATGGCCACCCGCGTGGGGCCGGCAACCGCCAGCGCGCGCAGCTTGCCGGAGTTCACAAAAGGCATCAGCGGGCCAGTGGCCAGCATGGTCATGTCGGTGCGGCCCGCGCTCAGGTCCTGCATCAGCAGCGGCACGGCGTTGTACGGCGCCTGAACCATGTCCAACCCGTAAAGCTTGCTCATCCAGGACACGGCCAGATGGGTGATGCCGCCGACGCCAGTGGACGCGTAATTGAGCTTGCCGGGGTTCGCCTTGGCATAAGCCACAAACTCCTTGATGTCCTTGGCAGGAAAGTCCGGCCGCACAAAGATCCCCAGCGGCGACTGGCCCAGACGGCCGATGGGTGCAAAGTCCTTGGCGGCGTCGTAGCCAGGCTTGCTGCGCAGCAACTGGTTGAACGAATACAGCGCATCAGTGCCCAAAATGAGGGTGTGACCATCGCCCGGCTGCTTGATGACATCAACGGCCGCGACGATCTCGTTGGCGCCGGGCTTGTTGTCAACCACGACCGGCTGGCCCCAGGCGGCGGTAAGTTTGATCGCAAGCGCACGCGCAATGATGTCGCCTGGCCCGCCAGCGCCATAACCAACGACGATGCGAACTTGCTTGGTCGGCCAGGTCTGGCCAGCAGCCAGGCCGCAGGCCACTACCAGCGCACTGGCCACGAGATGCTTCAGCAGTTTCATGATGTATGTCTCCAAACGTTATAGGTAAAAAAATTCTCTGGCGCCGTTTTGCGTACTTCATGCAATTCAACGAACTGCTTCCAAGTCCATGGGAAACATATAAAACGGCGGTTCGCTGCTGCCCTTTTTCCTGCATGCAGAAGTGCCGTGTAGCCATTCGACATGGACCGGCTCAAGGATGAGTTCCATGATCTGCAGCCAATTCACCGGCGCTTTCGCACGGCCGATCGTCTTCACGAAGTTCCCCGTTCGATACGGATCAAACACAGGGAACTCCGGCACTGGGGCCGGGTCAAGATAAGCGACGGTCATCTCGCCCCGCTCTACCGCCGAACAGGACTTCTGGCAGATGCGGGCCTTGCCCGATCATTTCCGGACTCGTCTGGTCGGTCCAGGCCCTTTGCGCCCGGCCGGCTGAACGTCCCCGTCCAGCAGTGCACACGTCCGGTCGCCCGGCAGACACGACATCGAAAGATCCAGGTCCATGCTCTTTACAACTCTTAGGGTCGGGCCTGCTCGGCGGGTTTAAGTACAGGTCACGATGCTCTTATGCATAGCCTCAGGAATACACATCTGGAAATAGGCTGCTGATGCTTACAGCTAGCCATCCTTAGTGCGTGAGAAGCTTCGTTCTGGCGACTGTATGGTTGCGCCCGCCTTCACGCAATGATCATTCTGTACGATCTGATATGCAGCGACGGCATATCCCAAATCCTATTCACAGATGGACTTGAAGCAAGTTCAATGCTTTGTTCGTGCTGCCGAGACGGGAAGTTTCGCCAAGGCCTCCGAGCTCCTGAACGTGGCTCAGCCAACCCTGAGTCGCCAAGTGCGCGCACTGGAACCAGAGCTCAAGACCAGCCTTTTCCATCGCAACGGTCGCAGAGAGCTGCTCACCCCGCCTGGGGCCCGCTTTCTAGAAGAGGCGCTGCCCGGCCTAGCTCGATCCGGATCTCTGATGGCGCAAGCGCGGCAGCCTCTGGCAGCGTTGGCGTCGCAGTCAATGGCCAGGCCATGAAAGGCGCCAGCCCTATCGCTGGTGTAGCAGCAGGGCTCTGGCTGGCGAGTTGGCACGCTACGCGGCGCCACTTGTGAACGAGCTTGGCATTCAAGCCGTGTGCAAGCGCCATCGCAGCGACTCAAGCGCCCGGGCGTTCGCACGCGCTCAGGACCCGGGCTTTGAGTTCAGCGCTGTGTCGGCGCCTCGCGGCTGTCTTCAATTCCATGGCGTCCAACTCGACTCCATGCTCAAGGTGACTTGGCCGGACGGTTACGATCTTTCGATGTCCTGCATGGCTTGATCGGGTGGGCGAATCCGGCGTACGCCCCATCCGCTGACGCTCATGGAATTGCCGGGATGTTCCATGCCGGGGCCCCAAATGGCTTGGTACGTGTCCAGGCAGCGGCCTTGGCGCTGCCAGCGGATGAAGACCAGCATGAATGCGAGCCATGCGACCATCAATGAGATCGGCATCCAGCGGGGGGCATCTGACAGCCCTAGGCCGGTCAACATGGCCAGTTGCGCAGTCAGCAAGGCCGTATAGCCGGCTGACTTGTGGATGCGCTCAAACCAGTAGCGTCTGGGCGTCATGTTGTAGTGGTCACCATGGAGGTCCACCAAGCGACCGTTTTTCGAAAGCCTGGGAGCCGTGGGCCCGCCTTTGGTGCCGCGCAGGTAGGCACTCGCAAACTGTAGGGCCAGCAGGCCGAGGACAAGCCAACCAAGCCAAGCGTGAAGGCAGGCGGTCGGCCTGGACCCTGTGCCTTGGCTCCATGCGAGAGCGCAGCCCAAGGCAAACAGGCTCAAGGCGGCGGATGTGATGGCCAGACCACGATGCGAGTGCCACCAGAACTTGTTGTCGAGTACCTGCGGCCAGTTCTGCCCCTGGGTCACCTTGAAAAAGCGCGCGATCAGGATGGACACGGGCAGCGCAAAACCCCACGACAGCACCATCAGCCGTCCATGCCAGGACAGCAAATCGGGAACCTGGTGGACGGCTGCGCCACTCAGAGGCGTCATCACCCAATCAAGCCAGAGGGTCATCAAGTCAGGAGCCATGCTTTGGATACAAACTCGAGTTTGAAGAAAAGTTTGAAGAAGATAATATACCAAATGACTTTTTGGAGTACCATTTAACGATGAGTGCTAGCAAGCCTGTTTCTGCACCCTCACCTAAAGCGCCCCCCGGTACCGCTTTGGGAGACACTTTGCCCGATCGCTTGCGGCGCCAGATTGCGCAATGGATCTTCGATGGCCAGTTGCCAGCTGGTCAGCGGCTCGATGAGCGCGGGTTGGCCGAAAAACTCTCTGTTTCCCGCACGCCTGTGCGCGAGGCGCTGCGCCAATTGCAGGCCGCAGGCCTTGTTGACATCGCGCCCAACCGCGGTGCGGTCGTCGCTATCGTGGATCCGCAGCGTCTGGTGGAGTTGTTTGAAGTGGTGGCGGAATTCGAGTCGGTCTGCACCCGCTTGGCCACCTTACGCATGACGCCCATCGAAAAGGGTCACATTCAGGAGTTACTCTCCGAGGAGCAAACCGCCGCCCGGGCGGGTGATATGGATGCCTTCGCCACGGCCAACCGGCGACTGCACACGGCCATCGTGGCTGGTGCGCACAACGCAGTTCTGGAAGAAGCGGTGAGCGTGTACCGCATCCGCACTGCGCCCTTTCGCAAAGCCCAACTGGCCCTGCCCAACCGGCTGGACGCAACCGCTGCGGACGATGCCCGGGTGGTCGCATTGATCCTGCAGGGCGATGGTGCCGGCGCAGCA
>CAJAOB010000157.1 GCA_903941205.1 uncultured Burkholderiales bacterium
CACCATCGAGGGCCTGATCGCCGAGAAATACATGCTGCGCGAAGGCCGCGAGCTGATTCCCACGGCCAAGGCTTTCCAGCTCATGACGCTGCTGCGCGGCCTGGGCGTGGAAGAGCTCTCGCGCGCCGACCTGACCGGCGAGTGGGAGCACAAGCTCGCGCAGATGGAGCAAGGGCAGCTGAGCCGCGAAACCTTCATGGCCGAGATCGCCGCCATGACCGAGCGCCTCGTCAACAAAGCCAAGGGCTACGACAAGGACACCATTCCCGGCGACTACGCCACGCTGCAAGCGCCTTGCCCCAACTGCGGCGGCATCATCCGGGAAAACTACCGCCGCTACACCTGCACCGGCAAGACCGGCACCAGCGAAGGCTGCGGTTTCTCCTTCGGCAAGACGCCTGCCGGCCGCACTTTTGAGGTGGCCGAGGTCGAACAGTTTTTGCGCGACAAGAAGATCGGCCCGCTCGATGGTTTTCGCTCCAAGGCCGGCTGGCCCTTCACGGCCGAGATGGTCATCAAGTTCGACGAAGAGAGCAAGAACTACAAGCTTGAGTTCGACTTTGGCGACGACAAGAACGCCGAAAGCGGCGAGATCGTCGACTTTGGCGACACCGCTTCGCTGGGCGCCT
The DNA here is from genome assembly GCA_903941205.1 of uncultured Burkholderiales bacterium. Lineage (GTDB taxonomy): Bacteria > Pseudomonadota > Gammaproteobacteria > Burkholderiales > Burkholderiaceae_C > Polaromonas. The sequence goes on from CAJAOB010000157.1 coordinate 630, forward strand.
GCCCCAAATGCGGCAGCCCGGTGCATGAGCGCGGCAAGAACTATGTGTGTGAAAAGTCGCTGCCCACGTTGGCCCAGCCGACGCCGAGCTGCGACTTCAAAACCGGCACCATGATCTTGCAGCAGCCCGTCGATCATGAGCAGATGAAAAAACTGCTGGGCACCGGCAAGACCGACCTGCTCGACAAGTTTGTCTCGACGCGCACCCGCCGCCCCTTCAAGGCCATGCTGGCCTGGGACGCCGCAGCCGGCAAGGTTAATTTTGAATTTGCGCCGTCGAAGTTCCCGCCCCGCAAGACCGCAGCCGGTCCGGCCCGTGCGGTGAAGACGCCGTTTGGCAAGACCGTCGCCGCCAAGGACGCTGGTCCTGCGGCCAAAAAGACGGCAGCCAAAAAAGTCGCGGCTAAAAAATCCCCGGCAGCCAAGGTCGCCAAGCCCAGGGCGGCCCGACAGAGCGCGCCAGGCGCCGGCCTCAAGCCCAGCGCGGCGCTGGCCGCGGTCATTGGCACCGAGCCGGTGGCGCGCACGCAGGTCATCAAGAAACTGTGGGATTACATCAAGGCCGAAGGCTTGCAGGACGGGGCCAACAAGCGCGCCATCAACGCCGACGCCAAGCTGCTGGCGGTGTTCGGCAAGCCGCAGGTCACGATGTTCGAGCTGGCCGGAATCGTTGGCAAGCACCTGAGCGCCTGAGCGCCTGAGCAATTGCGCACTCGCGCTGCGGCGCTTCGGAGTTCCTGCGCTCTGGCATCTGGCAGGCGCTGCGGCTTGTGGCCTTGCGTTCTTTCCCATCCCGCCCGGCTGGAGAAAATCCCGCCGCCAGAGGCCTCAAGCGCCGCGGACTCAGGCGCTCGGCCTGCCGACAAAGCGCAGCGTCACCCGCGTGCCGGGCAAGCCGGGGGGGCTGGGATGGCCGGGTCGGTCGGCGTCGTCAATGCTGATGCTGGCGCCGTGCTGGCGGGCGATTTCCTTGACGATTGCCAAGCCCAGGCCCGAGCCGTCGACGTTGGTGCCCAGTGCCCGGTAAAAGGGCTCGAACACCTGATCGCGCTCGGCCTCGGGAATGCCGGGGCCGGTGTCTTCGACCAGCAACACGATCACGCCGCTGAAGCGGTCGGTCAGCAAGCGCGCCGTCACCTGACCCTGCGCCGGCGTGTAGTTGATGGCGTTGTCGAGCAGGTTGCGAACCAGCTCCTTGAGCAGCGTGGCGTTGCCGTGCACGCAGCTCGCGGCCTCGCCCAGCGGCGGGCCTTCGTAACCCAGGTCAATGTGCTTTTCGAGCGCACGCGGCACCGAGTCCTGGATCGCCTCGGACACCACATGCACCAGATCCACCGACATCTGGGCCAGGGCGCGGCCCGTGGTCTCGGCGCGTGCCAGGGCCAGCAACTGGTTGACGGTGTGGGTCGCGCGGATGCTGGCGCTGCCGATTTGTTTGAGCGACTTTTTCAGTTCCGCCGTGTCGGTCTCACGCTGCGCCAGATCGGCCTGCATGCGCAAACCGGCCAGCGGCGTCTTGAGCTGGTGTGCGGCATCGGCCAGAAAGCGTTTTTGCGTGCTCAGCGAAATCTTCAGGCGCGTCAGCAAGTCATTGATGGAGGCTACCAGCGGCGCGACTTCCTCGGGCACCGCGCTTTCATCGAGCGCGCTCATGTCGTCTGGTTTGCGCGCGCGAATCCGCCGTTCGAGCTGGGCCAGCGGCTTGATGCCGCGCACCAGCGCCAGCCAGACCAGCAGCACGGCCAGCGGCAAGGTTACAAACTGCGGCACCATCACGCCCTTGACGATCTCGGTGGCCAGCGTCTTGCGCTTTTCAAGCGTCTCGGCCACCTGCACCAGCAGGGGTTCGGCGCCGGGCACGTCTACCTCAATCCAGGTGTAGGCCACCCGCACGTCCTCGCCGCGCATCACATCTTCGCGCAGCCGCACTTCGCCGTTGACCGGCTTTTGCTCTTGCGGCGGCAGCGGCAAGTCCTGCTCGCCACTCAGGAACTCGCCGCGGGCGCCTAACACCTGGTAGTAGACAAGGTCGCTGTCATCAGCGCGCAGTATTTCCCGCGCCGGCGCAGGCAGGGGAAAAAGCACCTGCTGGTTGCGCACCACGACCAGCTTGGCCAGCGCCTGCGCGTTGTATTCCAGCGCACGGTCAAACGGTTTGCCGGCAATGTTCTGCGCCACCAGCCAGGTCAGCGCCAGGCTGATCGGCCAGAGCAGCAGCAAGGGCGTCAGCATCCAGTCCAGGATCTCGCCGAACAAGCTGCGCTTGCCGCGTTGAAAGATTTTCAAGGTCGCGCCAAGCTCGTGAGTGCGAAGGTCCCCGGGTGCTTTCCGCCGGGCCGCCGCAAGGAAAACAGCGCCCCACTCCCTCGGTAAGGGGGCAGCGAAGCACACGCAGTGGGGAGCGTGGGGGCCTCAGATTCCCCGCCGGGCCGCCCCAAGGGGAAACGCTCCCCCTCGGGGGGCAGCGAACCACACGAAGTGGGGAGCGTGGGGGCCTCAGTCTTCAAGGAATCTTTTCCAGGCAATAGCCCAGTCCGCGCACGGTGGCGATGCGGATCGGGCCTTTTTCGATCTTCTTGCGCAGGCGGTGGATGTAGACCTCGATGGCGTTGTTGCTGACTTCCTCGCCCCATTCACACAGGCGCTCGACCAGTTGGTCCTTGCTGACCAGGCGGCCGGCGCGCAGCAGCAGCACTTCGAGCAGGCCCAGCTCGCGCGCCGACAAATCAACCATGTGCCCGTCAATCGTGGCCACGCGGCCGGTCTGGTCGTAGACCATCGGGCCGTGCTTGATGGTGCTGGTGGCGCCGCCCATGCCGCGGCGCGTCAGGGCGCGCACGCGGGCTTCGAGTTCTTGCAGCGAAAAAGGCTTGGCCATGTAGTCGTCAGCGCCGTAATCAAGCCCCTTGACGCGCTCTTCCACGCTGTCGGCGGCCGTCAGGATCAGCACCGGGATGGTCGAGCCGCGGGCCCGCATGCGCTTGAGGACTTCGAGCCCGTGCAGCCTTGGCAGGCCGAGGTCAAGAATCAAGAGGTCGAGCTCGGTGTTCGTCATCAGCGCGGCGTCGCACTCCGAACCGCTGGCGACATGGTCGACCGCGGCACCCGACGCTCGCAGGGTGCGCAGCAATCCGTCTGCCAGCACCTGATCGTCTTCGGCAATCAAAATACGCATGCTTGTCTCCTCGTTTGGCCTCGGCAGCAGCCGACGATACCCGCCAGGGGCGCTGCCCCGCCGGATGGTTGTCGCCGGTTCCCGGTGTCAGCCGGGTTTTGTTTTTCGCTTGCGCGTCAAATTCTAGGCTCATGCAGGGCGATCTCGGCCGGGCGATGCGCAATCAGCGGCGGCGGGCACCGCGCCTGCACCTCTTAGCCGCCATAGCCGGCCGCATAAGCTTCCAGCCCCAGCGCCACCACGGTGGCCACATCGCGCCCCACGGCCTGCGTGAATTCGGCCTCGGCGCGCGCCACGGCCTGCCGGAAAGCCTCCAGCCAGAGCAAGCCCGCAGGCGTGAAGACCACCTGCCGCGCCCGCTTGTCGTGCGGGTCGGCCTGACGCGTCACGAGGCCCCAGGCTTCGCACTGGTCGACCAGGTCGCCCATGGCCTGCTTGCTCATGCCGGCGCTGCTGGCCAGCTCGCTCAAGCGCGAGCCGCCGGGCGCCAGGTGCCGCGTGATGTGAATATGCGCCGCGCCCACCTGAGCCCGCGCCGCCAGGTTGGACAGCGCCAACGGCACCTGCACATCACTGGCCATGAGGGCCAGCACGCGGGCGTCGAAACGGCGCAGCGCATGCCCCAGCAAGCGCCCCAGATGGGTCTGGCGCCAGGCCTCGTCGGCCGGGCCGGCAGGCCCGTCGGCTGCGCTTGCAGGGACTGCAGGGCCCGGCGGGACGGCGTTTTCAGTTGATACGAAAGACATACCTCTGATGGTAAGGCAAACTGACCAAAAATATGCTGTACACGATTCAATCGCCTGATAAAGTACTGTTCATGCATCCAGCTTGTGTCGTCAAACACAAACCCGATGCCCCCGAATTATTTTTCAGATCGTTGATTTAAATGGAGATTTTCATGGACGCCACCGTTAAACCCACCACCGCCCTGAACACCGAAAAAGCCAAGGCTCTGCAAGCTGCGCTGCTGCAAATTGAAAAGCAGTTCGGCAAAGGCACCATCATGAAGCTGGGCGCTGGCGAGGTGATCGAAGACATCCAGGTCGTCTCCACTGGCTCGCTGGGGCTGGACATTGCGCTGGGCGTCGGCGGCCTGCCGCGCGGCCGTGTGGTCGAGATCTACGGCCCCGAGTCGTCCGGCAAAACCACGCTGACGCTGCAAGTCATCGCCGAAATGCAAAAGCTCGGCGGCACCTGCGCCTTTGTCGACGCCGAACACGCGCTCGACATCCAGTACGCCCAAAAGCTCGGCGTCAACCTGCAGGAACTGCTGATCTCCCAGCCCGACACCGGCGAGCAAGCGCTCGAGATCGTGGACTCGCTCACCCGCTCCGGCGCGGTCGATCTGATCGTCATCGACTCGGTCGCTGCCCTCACCCCCAAGGCCGAACTCGAAGGCGAAATGGGCGATTCGCTGCCCGGCCTGCAAGCGCGTTTGATGAGCCAGGCGCTGCGCAAGCTCACCGCCACCATCAAAAAAGCCAATTGCATGGTCATCTTCATCAACCAGATCCGCATGAAGATCGGTGTGATGTTCGGCTCCCCTGAAACCACCACGGGCGGTAACGCGCTCAAGTTCTACGCCTCGGTGCGGCTGGACATCCGCCGCATCGGCTCCATCAAGAAGGGCGAGGACGTGATCGGTAACGAAACCCGTGTCAAGGTGGTTAAAAACAAGGTCGCCTCACCCTTCAAGACAGCTGAATTCGACATCCTCTACGGCGAAGGCATCAGCCGGCTCGGCGAGGTGCTCGATCTCGGCGTGGCCGGCAACATCGTCGAAAAGTCCGGCGCCTGGTACGCATTCAAGGGCGAAAAAATCGGCCAGGGCCGCGATAACGCCCGCGAATTTCTCAAGGAAAACCCGGACCTCGCCGTCGAGATCGAAAACAAGGTGCGCGAGTCCCTGGGCATCCCGCTGATCCTGACCAACCCTGCGGCGGCCAAGGCAGACAAAGCGGAAAAGCCTGAAAAAGTGGATAAAGCCGATAAGGCTGAAAAGGTCGTCAAGGTTTGAACAGCGCTGCCCGATTGAACCGGCATTTCAAGGAGTTCCCAGCCATGTCCCAACGTGTTGTCACCGCCAGCCACTGGATGCTGGGCGCCCTCAAAAAAGTAGCCATTGCCTTGTGGCGCGCGGCCTGACCGGCGCCAGACTGCATGAACCCCGCGCGCAATCGGCCGGGCTCGCCTGCGCACAAGGCAGCCCTCGAAACCGCGTCGCTCGCCAAGCCGCCCCCGCAGCGTCAGGCTGGCGATCAGGTGCAGAGGCGGCCATCAGCCGACCCGCAAAGTTCATTCGAGTCGCACGCTGCCAGAGCGCCGAGCCGCAGCACGGACGCGACGGGCGCGCAGCCCCGCGATCGCGCAGCCGGCGCTGGCGGCTTTACCGTGTCGCTCAAGGGCCGGGCGCTTCGTCTGCTGTCGGCCCGCGAGCATTCGCGCGCCGAGCTCGAGCGTAAGCTGGCCCCGCACGAAGAAGAACCCGGCCAGCTGGCCAGAGTGCTTGACGACTTGCAGGCCAAGGACTTCATCAGCGAACCCCGCGTGATCGAGTCGGTGATCAACCGCCGTGCCAGTCGCTTCGGCGCGGCCCGCATCCGCCACGAGTTGCAAGGCAAGGGCCTGCAGCCCGATGCGGTGGCCCAAGCCGTGCAGGCGCTCAAGGGCAGCGAAGTTGAACGGGCCCGCGAGGTGTGGCGAAAAAAATTCGGTGAGCCCGCAGCTGACGCAGTCGAGCGCGGCAAGCAAATGCGCTTTCTGGCCGCCCGCGGCTTTGGCACAGAAGCCATTCGCCGCGTGGTCTCGGGCGCCGACGAGGACTGAGCAAGCAAGGGGATGGATCCCCGCGACCGGTCGTCATTCCCGCGCAGGCGGGAATCCATCCCCGATTTGCACCCAAGCCCAAGCCGATGGATCCCCGCGTGCGCGAGGATGACGGTCGGGCGCGAGATGGACCCCCGCGTGCGCGCGGATGACGGGAAGCGGGATCCGGTGGGTTGTCGCGCCCCACGCCGTCATTCCCGCGCAGGCGGGAATCCATCCCCGATTTGCACCCAAGCCCAAGCCGATGGACCCCCGCGTGCGCGAGGATGACGGTCGGGCGCGAGATGGACCTCCGCGTGCGCGAGGACGATGGGAAGCGGGATCCGGTGGGTTGTCGCGCCCCACGCCGTCATTCCCGCGCAGGCGGGAATCCATCCCCGATTTGCACCCAAGCCCAAGCCGATGG
>CAJAOB010000158.1 GCA_903941205.1 uncultured Burkholderiales bacterium
GCCCCCTCGGGGGGCAGCGAACCACGCGAAGCGGGGAGCGTGGGGGCTCCACTCACGCTTCGTTCCCGGCGACGATGCTCATCACCGCCATGCGCACGGCGATGCCAAAGGTGACCTGCGGCAAGATGACGCTTTGCGCGCCGTCAACCACCGCCGAGTCGATTTCCACGCCGCGGTTGATCGGCCCCGGGTGCATGACGATGGCGTCGGGCTTGGCCAGTTGCAGCTTTTCAGGCGTCAGGCCAAAGCTCTTGAAATACTCCTGACTGCTGGGCAGCAAGGCGCCCGACATGCGCTCGTTTTGCAGGCGCAGCATGATGATGACGTCGGCGCCGCGTAGGCCTTCTTCGAGCGTGTGGCACACGCGCACGCCCATCTGTGCCAGGTCGGAGGGCACCAGGGTCTTCGGGCCGACCACGCGGACTTCGGCGCAGCCGAGCGTGGTGAGAGCGTGAATGTCCGAGCGGGCCACCCGTGAATGCAACACGTCACCGACGATGGCCACCGTCAGGTTGGCAAAGTCCTTCTTGTAGTGACGGATCGTGTACATGTCGAGCAGGCCCTGCGTCGGGTGCGCGTGGCGGCCGTCGCCGGCATTGATGACATGCACATGAGGCGCTACATGCTGGGCGATCAGGTAGGGCGCGCCCGACTCGCTGTGGCGCACCACAAACATGTCGGCGGCCATGGCGCTGAGGTTGGCGATGGTGTCGAGCAGCGACTCGCCCTTGGAGGCCGAGGAGCGCGCGATGTCCAGGTTGATGACATCGGCCGACAGGCGCGTGGCGGCGATCTCGAAGGTGGTGCGCGTGCGCGTGGAGTTCTCGAAGAACAGGTTGAACACGCTCTTGCCGCGCAGCAGCGGCACTTTTTTGACCTCGCGGTCGCTGACACTGACAAAGTTGGCCGCGGTGTCCAGAATCTGCGTCAGCGTGGCCTTGGGCAGGCCTTCGGTGGACAGCAGGTGAATCAACTCGCCGTGCTTGTTGAGTTGGGGATTTCGTCGGTACAGCAATTCAGGCTCCCTGGACTTCAAAACTGAACTGCCCGCTCGCCGAACGCGCCAGTTGCAAGGATTGCGCCGCCGGCAAGGTCACGCGCGCGAGGGCCAGATCGGCCTGCACCGGCAGCTCGCGCCCGCCGCGGTCGACCAGCACCGCCAGCTTCACGCTGGCTGGTCGGCCATAGTCGAAGAGCTCATTGAGCACGGCCCGGATGGTCCGGCCGGTGTAGAGCACGTCGTCGAGCACGATCAGGTGAACGCCATTGACGTCAAACGGCAGTTGCGTCGCGCCGCTGGCGGCCAGGCCGCGGCGGGCAAAGTCGTCCCGGTGCATGGCCGAAGACAACACGCCGATCGGCTCGCTCAGGCCCAGGTCCGCCTTGAGCCGCTCGGCCAGCCAGGCCCCGCCAGACGCCACACCCACCAGCCGGGGCGGCGCGGCGTAGCTGGCCAGCAAGGGCTTGATGTCGCGCAGCAAATCGGCGTAAAGCGCTTCGGCGTTCAGGGTCAGGCTGCTCATGCGGGCGCCTGCGGGGTTTCAATCAGGGGGATGGGGTTCAAGACAGACTCCTCAAAAATTGCTCAAGAATTATGCAGGCCGAGGCTGCGTCGGCGTCTGGCGCGCCCAGTGCGTGGGCTTCGGTGGTGCTGTAGCGCTCATCGACTTCATAGACGGGCAAGCCAAAACGGCCGCGCAGCTGGCGCGCAAACTTTTGCGCGCGGGCGGTGTTCTCATGGGCCACGCCGTCCGGGTGAAAAGGCACGCCCACCACCAGCGCATCGGGTTGCCATTCCTTGATGCGCAGGGCAATCGGCGCAAAACGCGCGTCGCCCGTGGCTTGAATCGTGGCTTGCGGCGTGGCCGTGCGTGTCAACCGGTTGCCGCTGGCCACCCCGGTGCGCTTGAGCCCAAAATCAAATGCCAGAAAGGTTTGAACATGGGGGGCCAACACGATGGCAGCCCCGCCGCTCATGCGTGGCCAGCCTCGGGCGAGAGCATCCAGCTTTGCAAGCCCAGCAGCAGCAGCGCCTTGTCGTAGCGCTGGGCCACGGGCGTGTCAAAAATCACCGCCGGGTCGGCTCCCACGGTCAGCCAGCTGTTGTCCGATATTTCCGACTCGAGCTGACCCTCGCCCCAGGCGGCGTAGCCAAGAGAGACAAACACCCGGCGCGGACCCGCACCGCTGGACAAGGCTTCGAGCACGTCCTTGGAGGTGGTCATTTCCAGCCCGCCAGGAATCGACATGGTTGAGGCGTAGACCGATTCGTTGCCCGGCATCATGCTTTCGTGCAACACAAAGCCGCGCTCGGTTTGCACCGGCCCGCCCTGAAACACCGGCGCCGCGCTCAGGTCGTCGCGCTTGAGCGGCAAATCCACCTTGTCGAACAGGCCTTTGAGGCTGATGTCGCTGGGTTTGTTGATTACCAGACCCAGCGCGCCGCGCTCGCTGTGTTCACACATATAAACCACGCTGCGCTCGAAAGGCTCGCCATGCAGCCCCGGCATGGCGATCAGGAAGTGGTGCGTGAAATTGATCGGTTCGAGGTCCAGAGGCATGGCTCGAATTTTACGCCGAGGCCACCCCGCAACCCTTGGCGGCCCTTGCCCGCTTACCCCCTGTTGCGCGAGGGATCAGGCGGCGCCCGGGCCCCGGAGACCGCTACCATCCCGGGCATGAACAAACAATATGAACGCGGCCTGGTCTGGTTTCGCCGCGACCTGCGCGCGCACGACCATGCGGCGCTGCATCACGCGCTGAGCAGCTGCCGCCAGGTGTTTTGCCTTTTTGTGCTGGACCGCGACATTCTCGACCAGCTGCCACGGGCCGACCGGCGGGTCGAATTCATCTGGCATGCGCTGGCCGAGCTCGACACGGCGCTGCAAACGCTGGCGCTGCCGCACGGCGCCGCCCAAGCCGGCCTGCTGGTGGTGCATGACCGTGCCGGGACGGCGGTGCCGCAGCAAGCCGCAGCGCTCGGCGTGCAGGCGGTGTTTGCCAACCATGACGACGAGCCGCAGTCACTGGCCCGCGACGCTGCCGTGGCCGCCACGCTGGCCGGCAGCGGCGTGGCTTTTCACAGCTTCAAGGACCATGTGATTTTTGAGCGCAACGAGCTGTTGACCCAGGGCGGCAAGCCCTACGGCGTGTTCACGCCCTACAAAAACGCCTGGCTCAAGAAAGTGGACCGCTATTACCTGGAGTCTTACGCCATTGAAAAGCACGCCGCCGCGCTGGCCAACAAACCCGAAGGCTCGCCGCCGCTGCCAAGCCTGACGCAGATCGGCTTTGAAGCGACCAACCTGCAAGCCCTGAAGCTGCCCACCGGCATCTCGGGCGGGGCCAGCCTGTTCAAGGAGTTTCTTGAGCGCATCGACGCCTATGAAGACACCCGCAACTTCCCGGCCGTCAAGGGGCCGAGCTACCTGGGCGTGCATCTGCGCTTTGGCACGGTGTCCATACGCCAGCTGGCCGCAGCCGCGTTCGAACGCCAGGCGCAAGGCAGCGCAGGCGCGGCCGTCTGGCTCAGCGAGCTGATCTGGCGTGATTTTTATGCGCAGATCCTGAGCAATTTCCCGCGCGTGGCGCAAGCCTCCTTCAAGCCGGACTACGACGCCATCGCCTGGGAAACCGGCCCTGAAGCCGACGCGCTGTTCAGCGCCTGGTGCGAAGGCCGGACCGGCTATCCGCTGGTCGACGCCGCCATGGCGCAGATCCGGCAAACCGGTTACATGCACAACCGCCTGCGCATGGTCGCCGCGTGTTTTCTCATCAAGGACCTGGGCATAGACTGGCGCCGGGGCGAGCGCTACTTTGCCGAGCAGCTCAACGACTTTGACTTGTCGTCCAACAACGGCGGCTGGCAATGGGCCTCCAGCAGCGGCTGCGACGCCCAGCCTTACTTTCGCATCTTCAACCCGGTCAGCCAAAGCCTGAAGTTTGACCCTGAGGGCAAGTTCATCCGCCGCTACCTGCCGCAGCTCGCCGGCCTGCAAGGCAAGGCACTGCACAGTCCATGGGAAGCCGCGCCGCTGGAGCTGGCTGCGGCGGGCGTGGAATTAGGGGTGAATTACCCGCGCCCCGTGGTAAGGCATGACGAAGCGAGGGCGCGTACGCTGGAGCGTTACGCGGTGGTCAAGAAAACCCTGGGCTGACCCAGCGGTGGTGCAGCTTGGCAGCTTAAATTTGCACCATTTCAAAGTCTTCCTTGCGGGCGCCGCACTCGGGGCAAGTCCAGTTCATGGGCACGTCGGCCCAAAGGGTGCCCGGCGCGATGCCGTGTTCGGGAGCGCCGGCGGCCTCGTCGTAGAGCCAGCCGCAAATCTGGCACATCCAGGTGGTCGTGGTGGTGTTAGTCACAGCGTCAACTTTGCTTTCGAGAATAGAATTGGCCAAATTGTATCGGCGGGGGCCCTGCCTCCCTCGCCCCGTAGGCAAAAACTTCAGCCGCACCACTCCAGCCTATGGCCCAAATCCACCCCACTGAGGCAGAAGCAGCTGCCCCGTCTGAAGACGAAGAAGCTGCGCCGGCCTGCGTGATGAGCTTTAACGCCAGCGATCCGAGCGGCGCGGGCGGCCTGAGTGCCGACATTCTGGCGATTTCTTCGGCCGGTGCGCACCCGCTGGCCGTGGTCACAGGCGCCTACTCCCGCGACACGGCCGAGATCCTGGATCACTTTGCCTTCGACGAAGAAGCGGTGACCGAGCAAGCCCGCGCAGCCCTGGAAGACATGCCGGTCAGCGCCATCAAGGTCGGCTTTGTTGGCAGCCCGGAAAACGTCAGCGCCATCGCCGAGATTGCCGCCGACTACGCTGATGTGCCGCTGATTGCCTACATGCCCAATCTGTCCTGGCGGGACGAGAGTGAGATCGACGGTTATCTGGACGCCTTCCGGGAGCTCATGCTGCCGCAAGCCACCGTGCTGACCGGCAACCACAGCACGCTGTGGCGCTGGCTGCTGCCGGACTGGTCTGGCGACAAGAGC
>CAJAOB010000159.1 GCA_903941205.1 uncultured Burkholderiales bacterium
CCGCCTTCAGAGACGATCTTCTCGCGCAGCGCTTCGAGCTTGTCAACACGCCGGCTGGCCAGCACCACCGAGGCTCCGGCGCGGCTGAGGGTTTGCGCAAATTGCGCGCCCAGACCGCTGGACGCGCCCGTAACCATCGCGACACGACCCGACAAATCAAAACTGTAGGCCATCAAAACTCCTGGTTTCTATTGGAAAATGAACGCTGATCCATTCATTATCACGGAGCACCCCCTCATGAACAGCGCAGACATCCTGGCCCAATTCGGTCCCCGCGAGGCCATGGAATACGACGTCGTGGTGGTCGGCGGCGGCTCCGGCGGCCTGGCCACCGCGATTCGCCTGAAGCAGCTGGCTGCTGAAAAAGGCAGCGAGATCTCGGTGGTGGTACTCGAAAAAGGCTCAGAGCCCGGCGCGCACATCTTGTCGGGCGCGGTGATGGACCCGCGCGCCATGAGCGAGCTGATCCCGAACTGGAAAGAACTCGGCGCCCCTTTGAGCCAGGCTGTCAGCGGCGACGACCTGCTGGTGCTCAGCGACACCGGCAGCACCCGCACACCCGACTGGCTGATGCCGCGCAATTTTCACAACGACGGCTGCTATGTCGTGTCCTTGAGCAACGTGACCAAATGGATGGCAGCGCATGCCGAGAGCCTGGGCGTTGAAATTTTCCCAGGCTTTGCCGCTGCTGAAGTGCTTTACAACGAAGACGGATCGGTCAAGGGTGTCGCCACAGGCAATCTGGGGGTTGGCAAGGACGGCGAGCCAAGCGACAGCTTTCAGCTGGGCATGGAATTGCACGCCAAGTACACCGTGTTTGCCGAAGGCGCACGCGGCCACCTGGGCAAGCAGCTGATTGCGCGCTACAAGCTGGACGCCGGCAAGGACCCGCAAACTTATGCGATCGGCATCAAGGAGTTGTGGGAGATCGACCCAGCCAAAGCCAAGCCTGGCCTGGTGGTTCACACCAGCGGCTGGCCGATTGACGACGGCAGTTTTGGCGGCGGCTTTTTGTACCACCTCGAAGGCAACAAGGTGACGCTGGGCTTTGTGCTCGGGCTTGATTACAAGAACCCGTGGATGAGCCCTTTCGAGGAAATGCAGCGCTGGAAAACCCACCCGGCCATCCGCGCTCACCTCGAAGGCGGCAAGCGCATCGGCTATGGCGCGCGCGCCATCAACAACGGCACGCCGCAGGCCCTGCCCAAAACCGTGTTTCCGGGCGGCGCGCTGATCGGCTGCGACGCCGGTTACCTGAACGCTGCGCGCATCAAGGGCAGCCACGCCGCGATCAAGAGCGGCATGCTGGCGGCCGACGCGGCCTTTGAAGCATTGCAAGCCGGCCGCGCGCACGACGAGCTGGCCGCGTACCCGGCCGCCTTTGAAGCCAGCTGGCTCTACAAGGAACTCGACCAGACGCGCAACTTCAAGCTGTGGTTTAAAAAAGGCCAGCTCATGGGCACGCTGATGACCGGCATCGAGCAATGGTTCTTGCCCAAGGTCGGCGTGAGCACCCCGCCCTGGACGCTGCACGGGACCAAGGCCGACCACCAAAGCTTGAAGCCGGCCGACCAGTGCCCGCAGATCACTTACCCCAAACCGGACGGCAAGCTGAGTTTTGACCGGCTGTCGAGCGTGTTCATCAGCAACACCAACCATGAAGAACACCAACCCGCGCACCTGACGCTCAAGGACGCTGGCGTGCCCGTGGCCATCAACCTGGCGACTTACGCCGGCCCCGAAGGCCGCTACTGCCCGGCCGGGGTTTACGAGTACGTGAAGAACCCCGACAACAGCGACCGCCTGCAGATCAACGCGCAAAACTGCGTGCATTGCAAGACCTGTGACATCAAGGACCCGACGCAAAACATCGTCTGGGTCACGCCTGAAGGCGGCGGCGGGCCGAACTACAGCGGCATGTGATGGCGCTGGTTTTTTCAGCGCCGGGTATTTAGCACCGAGCTTTTAGCGCCACTTTTTTAGCGTCACTTTTTAACGCTGCTTTCAACGCACCGCCGGGACCCGGCGATGCCAAGCGCCGGCTGGGCCTTTGTGCCCTGGCCGGCGCTTTTTTTTGGGGCCACCTTATCCGCGCAGCACTGCTTTGCGCTGCGGATTTCCCACGCCGGCGAGGCGTGAGCGCTGACAGCATTTTTGCGAAAGGTCGGCAGACTAGAGGACATAGCCACTTGAACTGAATGCCCCGGTCAGCGTCGGCTAGAAATTCGCTTTTCGACCGCTTTAAAGCGTCTGTTTTCGAGCTTTTTTACCTTCCTGCGTTCCTGAATACCCTGGGTTCTTGCGGCTTTTTTACCCCTGCATTTTTTATCAAGGGAATGTTCATGCTCAGAGCCTTGCTTTTCGTTTTCATCTGTAGCGGCGTCGGCGTGCTGGCAGCCATTCCCAGCCCGGCAACAGCAGCAGCGTCGACAGCAAGCCCGGGCGCAGAAGCAGCCGACCCAATCAAGACCAAGCCGTCTTCGGCCGGGGGCGGAACGGCTTCTGCGGCGCCCGTCACTTCCGCGCAACCGAGCCTGGCGCAAAGCGACAAAGACAAAAGCGAGCCGAAGGAGGGCAAGGACTACGGCACCGTGATCGCCACCCTGGCGGTGATCGGCTCCATCGCCCTCAAACACATTCGCGGCGGAAAGTCCTGAGCATGAGCGGGCTGGGCCGGCACGGTGTGGCGGCGGTCAAGTGGAGCACGCTGGCCACGCTGGCGCGCTTTGCGCTGCAACTTGGCGCGCAGGTGGTGCTGGCGCGCACACTGGGGCCCGAGGTCTTTGGCGTGTTCGCCATCGGCCTGCTGGTGATGACTTTCGCCAGTTTTTTAACGAGCTTTGGCTTTGGCTGGAGCTTGCTCCAACGCAGCACCCTGAGCGAAGAAGACGTGCGTTTTGCCTGGACATGGCAACTGCTGCTGGGCCTGCTGACGGGACTTGCCGTGTATGCACTGGCGCCGGTACTGGCGGCTTATTTCAGAGAGCCGCGGGCGCAGTTTGTCATTGAGTGGCTGGCACTGGCTTGCGCGCTGACGGCGGCGGCCTCGCCCTCGACCAATCTCTTGCAGCGCGATCTGAACTTTCGCGCCGTCGGACTGATTCAGGTGGGCAGCTATGCCGTGGCTTACGGACTGGTGGGCGTACCGATGGCGCTGAAGGGCGCGGGCGTGACTTCGCTGGTGGCCGCCTGGCTGGTGCAAGCCGGCCTGACGCTGCTGGCCAGCTACGCGCTCAAGCGCCATGCGCTGCGGCCGCTGCTGTGGTACCCCGGCGCCCTGGACACCTTCAGAACGGGCCGGGCGGTGTTTGCCACCAACGTGGTGAACTGGCTGCTCAACAACCTCGACCGGGTGCTGATTGGCCGCCTGCTCAATGCCCACGCGCTGGGCTTGTACAACGTGGCCTACAACCTGGCGACGCTGCCCAACAGCTTGCTGCTGGGCGCGTTGCAACCGGCTTTCATGGCCGCCGGCGCGCGGCTGCAAGACCAGTTACCGCGGCTGGGTCGGGTCTATGTGCAGATGCTGGCGACCGTGCTGGTGCTGGGCTTGCCGGCCTTTGCCTTCATGGCCCTGATTTCGGCCGATCTGGTGCGCGCACTTTATGGCGCGGCCTGGGCCGAGTCGGGCTGGGTGCTGGGCATCCTGTTTTTGAGCATGCCGGCCTATGTGGTTTGGGGCTTGTCGACGCCCGTGCTGTGGAACACCGGCCGCAAGCACCATGAGTTTGCGCTGCAGCTGCCGCTGCTGGCGCTGGGCGCGCTGGGCTTTTATGCGCTGGCCGGCCAGGGCCTGCGCATGGCCGCCAGCGTGGCGGCAGCGCTGCTGGTGTTGCGCGCGGTGGTGGTGTGTGCTGCAGCGCTGCGCGCACTGGGCCTGCGCGGGTCTGAACTGCTGGCGCACGCCGGACGCGGCGCCTTTCTCAGCGCCCTGTGCGCACTGGGTGTGGCGCTGGCGCAGGCCGCCACGGCGCGCTTTGCCAACCCCTGGCTCACGCTGGCCGCCAGCGGGCTGCTGGCGATGTGCGTGCTTGCGCCGGTGGTGGCGCTGTGGCCGCGGGCCTTGCTCGGCGAACTGGCCATCAACATGCTGCTGCGGTTTTTGCCGCAGTTGGCGCGGTTTTTCAATCATGCCGCAACGGATTCCGCAAAGGATTCGGGCCAGGGTTCGGGGAAAAGTCCAGGCAAGAGTGCGGTCGCGACGCCTGCCGCGCCAGCCCTGGGCGAACAAGCGCCTTGAAGCCAAATCGCTTGATGCGAGCCCTTGACCCAAGCCCCCATCCAGACACTCAAGTCCATCGCGTTCAGGCCCCCATAAACAC
>CAJAOB010000160.1 GCA_903941205.1 uncultured Burkholderiales bacterium
CTGGCCGAAGCCGGGCTGGACCCGACCTTTGTGATCGGCGGGCGCCTGAACAGCGCCGGCGCCAACGCCAAGCTCGGCTCGGGCGACTACATCGTGGTCGAGGCCGACGAGTCCGATGCATCTTTTCTCAATTTGCTGCCGGTGATGGCCGTGGTCACCAACATTGATGCCGACCACATGGAAACCTACGGCCATGACTTTGGCCGACTCAAGGCTGCCTTCGTTGACTTTCTGCACCGCATGCCTTTTTACGGAACGGCGATCTTGTGCTCGGACGACGCGGCGGTGCGCGACATCATGGAGCAGGTCTCCTGCCCGGTCACCAGCTATGGTTTCAGCGAAGACGCCCAGGTGCGCGCCGTCGACGTGCGCCATGTCAATGGCCAGATGCATTTCACCGTCCAGCGCCGCAACGGCATCACCCTGCCCGACCTGCCGGTCGTGCTGAACCTGCCCGGCGAGCACAACGTGCTCAATGCGCTGTCGGCGGTGGCGGTGGCGGTCGAGCTGGACATTCCCGATATCGCCGTGCAAAAGGCCCTGGCCGAGTTTCGCGGCGTCGGCCGGCGCTTTCAGTCCTATGGTCAGGCGCTGTTGCCCTCGGGCGGACATTGCACCGTAATTGACGATTACGGCCATCACCCGGTCGAGATGGCCGCCACGCTGGCCGCTGCGCGCGGCGCCTTTCCGGGCAGGCGCCTGGTGCTGGCCTTTCAGCCACACCGCTACAGCCGCACCCGGGACTGCTTTGAAGATTTCGTCAAGGTCATTGGTCAGGCGGACGCCGTGTTGCTGGCCGAGGTTTACGCCGCTGGCGAGGCGCCCATCGTTGCGGCGGACGGCCGCTCGCTGGCCCGCGCCCTGCGCGTGGCCGGCAAGATCGAACCGGTGTTTGTTGATGCCATCGACGCCATGCCGCAAGCCATCATGGACAACGCCCGTGACGGTGACGTCGTCTTGTGCATGGGCGCCGGCTCGATAGGCCTAGTCCCCGGCAAGGTCATCGAACTGTCCCAGCTTGGTGCGGCCCAGGCCCTGAGGGGAGCTGCGTGATGAGTGCCATCAACCTGAACGCCAGCGCCTTGGGAAAAGTGGCCGTTCTGATGGGCGGCTCCTCGGCTGAACGTGACATCTCGCTCATGTCCGGGCATGGCGTGCTGACCGCCTTGCGCTCACAAGGCGTTGACGCGCATGCTTTTGACCCGGCCGAGCGGCCTTTGACCGAGCTCAAGACCGAGGGCTTTGCCCGTTGCTTCATCGCTTTGCACGGCCGCTTTGGTGAAGACGGTACTGTTCAGGGCGCGCTTGAACTGCTCGGTATTCCCTACACCGGCTCCGGCGTCATGGCCTCGAGCATCTGCATTGACAAGGCCATGACCAAGCGCGTGTGGCTGGCCGAGGGCCTTGCCACACCGCGCTATGTTCTGCTGCGGCGCGGGGCCTACAGCGCGGCCGACGTCGCCGCCGTGCCCGCGGCTCTGGGTTTGCCCCTCATCGTGAAGCCGGCGCGCGAAGGCTCCTCGATCGGGCTGGTCAAGGTCAGCGCCGCCAGCCAGATGGAAGGCGCTGTGGCGCAGGCCGCGCTGCTCGACGCGGACATCCTGTGCGAACAATTCATCAGCGGTGATGAAGTCACCTGCCCGGTGCTCGGCGCCGGCGCCGATGCGGACGCCTTGCCAGTAATCCGCATCGTGGCGCCGGGAGGCAATTACGACTACCAAAACAAGTACTTCACCGACACCACCCAATACCTGGTGCCCTGCGGCCTGCCCGAGGGCGAGGAAGCGGCGATTGCGCAACTGGTGCTGGCCGCCTACCGCGCGCTGAACTGCCGCGGCTGGGCCCGCGCCGACGTGATGATCGATGCCGCCACGCGCCAACCCTTTCTGCTCGAAATCAACACCTCGCCGGGCATGACCAGCCATTCTCTGGTGCCTATGTCGGCGCGGGCTGCAGGCATGAGCTACGAGGCCTTGTGCCTGGCTGTGTTGCAAAGCGCCGCGCTCGACCACCAGCCAGCGCCAGCGCCGACCGGCACCGACGGAGCTCGTGCATGAAACGCGCTGCCCCCGTGTTCGCCCCGCCAGTTGCGCCGCTGGACGTCAGGCTCATGAACGGCACGACGGTGGCCTTGTTCGCCGCGTTTGCCGGCATGCTGCTGGCCGCAGGGCTAGGCTGGCTGGGACGCCAGCCGGTGTTCAGTTTGAAAGCTGTGCGCATCGACAGCGAAGTCGCGCACAGCAACGCCGTGACCCTGCGTGCCAACGTGTTGCCCAAGCTGACAGGCAATTTCTTCACGCTCGACCTGGTGCGCGCACGGGCCGCCTTTGAATCGGTGCCCTGGGTGCGTCAGGCGGTGGTGCGGCGCGAATTTCCAGACAGCCTTCGGGTGACGCTGCAAGAGCACCAGGCCGTGGCCTTCTGGGGCCCGGAAGCCGATGCGCGTCTGGTCAACAGCTTTGGCGAGGTCTTTGAAGTCAATCAGGGTGACGTGGAAGCCGAGGATCTGCCGCTGCTCAATGGCCCGACCGGCCAGGCCGCGCTGGTGCTGACGGGTTACCGCCTGATCGGGCCTTTGCTAGAGCAGCTCGACACCAGCTTGACCCGGCTCGAACTGACCGGGCGCGGCAGCTGGCGTGGCTGGCTTGAAGGCGGCGCCGTGATCGAAATGGGGCAGGGCAGCCCGGCAGAAATTCAGGCCCGCGTGCGGCGCTTTGTGGCCACGGTGACGCAGACCGCGTCCAAGTTCGGCCGGGATCTGGAATCGGCTGACCTGCGCTATGGCAACGGTTATGCCATCAAGTTGCGCGGCGTGACCACGGTCGAAGCGGGCGCCCCGCGGGGCCGGAAATAAGGTGAAGAACAATGGCTAAAGAATACAAAGACCTGGTGGTTGGACTCGACATCGGCACCAGCAAGGTGATGGTGGTGGTAGCCGAAATCTTGCCTACGGGCGAACTCAAGCTCGCTGGCCTGGGTGTGGCCGCGAGCAACGGACTCAAGCGCGGCGTGGTGGTCAATATTGACGCGACCGTTCAAAGCATCCAGCAGGCCCTCAAGGAAGCCGAGTTGATGGCCGACTGCAAGATCTCGCGGGTCTACACCGGCATCACTGGCAGCCATATCCGCGGCCTCAACTCCAGCGGCATGGTCGCGGTCAAGGACAAGGAAGTCAGCCAGGCTGACGTGGCGCGCGTCATTGAAACCGCCAAGGCCATCAATATCTCCACCGACCAGCGCTTGCTGCTGGTCGAGCCGCAAGAATTCGTGATCGACGGCCAGGACGTGCGCGAGCCCATCGGCATGAGCGGGATCCGACTCGAAGCCAAGATCCATATCGTCACCGGCGCCCAAAGCGCAGCTGAAAACATTATCAAGTGCGTGCGTCGCTGCGGCCTTGAAGTCGATCAGCTCATGCTCAACCCACTGGCTTCCAGTCTGGCGGTGCTGACGCAGGACGAGCGCGAACTGGGCGTGGCGATGGTTGACATTGGCGCCGGCACCACCGACGTGGCCATTTTCACGGGCGGCGCCATCCGGCACACCGCGGTGATTCCGATTGCCGGCGATCTGATCACCAGTGACATTGCCATGGCCCTGCGCACACCGACCAAGGACGCTGAAGACATCAAGGTCGAAAACGGCTATGCCAAGCAGTTGCTGGCCGACCCCGAACGGCAGGTGGAAGTGCCAGGCCTGGGCGACCGCGGGCCGCGCATGCTGAGTCGACAGGCGCTGGCTGGCGTGATCGAGCCACGGGTTGAAGAGATTTTTTCGCTGGTCCAGCAGGTCATTCGCGACTCGGGCTATGAAGAAGTGCTGTCCTCGGGCATCGTCATCACGGGCGGCAGCGCCGTCATGCCGGGTATGGTTGAACTGGGCGAAGATATCTTCCTCAAACCGGTCCGGCGCGGCATGCCGCGTTACGCCAACGCTTTGTCGGACATGGTCGCGCAGGCGCGTGCAGCCACGGTCATGGGTCTGCTGGAAGAAGCCCGGCTGGCGCGCATGCGCGGCTACAAGGTATCGCAAAAAGCCGGCAGCGTGCACAACGCTTTCGGTCGGATCAAAGACTGGCTGGTGGGGAACTTCTGATGAAAAACCTGCCTGCGCCCCGACCTTGTGCTTCGTGTCCGACCCATTCGGGAGGTGCAGATCCGCCGCACTGAATGCCCCATCGCAACAAGAAACCCATAGAAAACGATCCAATCCTGCAACTGCAACTTATTTTCCGGAGACTCCCATGAGCATCGAAATGATCGAAACCGAAGAATTCAATCAGGGCACCCAGATCAAGGTGATCGGTGTTGGCGGCGGCGGCGGCAACGCGGTCGAGCACATGATCCAGATGGGCGTTCAGGGCGTTGAATTCATCTGCGCCAACACCGACGCACAGGTGCTCAACGGCCATGGCGCGCACTGTGTCATTCCCCTCGGACGCACCGGCCTTGGCGCCGGGGGCATGCCCGAACGCGGACGTGAGTCGGCCGAACTGGCCATCGACGACATTCGGGCCGCGATCAGCGGCGCGCACATGCTGTTCATCACCGCCGGCATGGGCGGTGGTACCGGCACCGGTGCTGCGCCGGTGATTGCCCGGGTGGCCCGCGAAATGGGTATCCTGACCGTGGGCGTGGTGACCAAGCCCTTCGAGTTCGAGGGCAACAAGCGGATGAAGAACGCCGAAGCTGGCATGGCGGAGCTTGAGGCCAATGTGGACTCGCTGATCGTGGTGCTCAATCAAAAACTGCAGGAAGTGCTCGGCGATGACGCCACCGAGGAAGAGGCCTTTGCCAGCGCCAATGACGTCCTGAAAAACGCCGTGGGCGGCATCGCCGAGATCATCAACGTCAAGGGCCACGTCAACGTCGACTTTGAAGACGTGCGCACCGTGATGGGTGAGCCCGGCAAAGCCATGATGGGAACGGCGCAGGCCACTGGACCGGACCGGGCCCGCATTGCCGCCGAGCAAGCCGTCGCCTGCCCGCTGCTTGAGGGCGTGGACCTGTCAGGCGCCCGGGGCGTGTTGGTGCTGATTTCTGCAGCCAAGGGCTCGCTCAAGCTGCGCGAATCCAGTCTGGCCATGAACACCATCCGTAACTTTGCCTCCGAAGACGCCACCGTGATTTATGGCACGGCGCAGGACGACAGCCTGGGCGAGAGCATTCGCGTCACCGTCATTGCGACCGGCCTGAGCCGCCAGCCCCAGCGCCGAACTGCCCCGCCGCTGCAAGTGCTGCGTACCGGCACCGACAACCTGCCCGTGCTGAACGTGGCGGTCGGTCAGATGGCGTCCGCCAGCGGCAACGCTAGCAGTGTCCAGCCGATCCGCGCTGCCCAGCCTGATTACGGCGGCATGGCGGTGCCCAGTGTGTGGCGCACCAACCGTACCCAGGCCGCTGCCAAGGTCGACGCGCTGGCCTCGGGCGGCATGGACGACCTGGACATACCGGCTTTCCTGCGCAAGCAGGCGGACTAAGGCACTGCCGGCGGACCACTTTGGCTGGCCTCGGGGTGATGCTCGCGCGGCGCACGTGCCTGACAAATTGCTTGCATGGCGAGGGGCTTGCTTACGCCTTTAGCTCGACCGGTCCACCTAAAATAGGGCCATGCTGGCTCAACGAACTCTCAAATCACTGACCAGGGCGGTTGGCGTCGGACTGCACAGCGGTCAGCGCGTCGAACTCACCTTGCGCCCGGCGCCCACCGGTACCGGCATTGTCTTCAGGCGCGTGGATTTGCCGCAGCCGGTCGACATTCCGATCTCGGCGCTGGCCGTCACAGACACGCGCCTGGCTTCGACCATCTCCAGCGGCGGCGCCAAGGTTTTCACGGTCGAGCACCTGATGTCTGCCTGCGCGGGTCTGGGTATCGACAACCTATTCATCGACATCACTGCCGAAGAGGTGCCAATCCTCGACGGATCCGCGGCTTCCTTTGTTTTTTTATTGCAGTCCGCAGGCATTGCCGTACAGCAAAAGCCGAAAGAGTTTGTACGCATCTTGCGGCCGGTGGAGGTGCGGGAAGGCGAGGGCGCCAACGTCAAGTGGGCCCGACTGAGCCCGTACCACGGTTACAAGCTGAGTTTTGAAATCGACTTCGATCACCCGGCGGTCGACTCTACCGGCCAGCGCGTCGAGTTCGACATGGGCACCGGCTCTTACGTCCGCGACATTGCCCGCGCGCGCACCTTCGGCTTCACCAAAGACGTGGAGATGATGCGCGCCAACGGCCTGGCGCTGGGCGGCGGCCTGGACAACGCCATTGTGATGGACGACTACAAGGTGCTCAACGCCGAGGGCCTGCGCTACAACGACGAGTTCGTCAAACACAAAATTCTTGATGCCATGGGCGACTTGTACCTGTTGGGCAAGCCCTTGCTGGCGGCCTACAGCGCTTTTCGCTCGGGCCATGCGATGAACAACAAGCTGCTGCGCGAATTGCTGGCCCATCCCGAGGCCTACGAGACCGTGAGCTTTTCTGATGACAAGCTCGCCCCCCGCGGGCTGGCCCAACTTGCGCCGGCCTGGTAGCCTTTTTACAAAGCCCTGTCCATGCTGTTATTTCGATGGCTCATTCTTTTGCTGCTCCTGTTGGCGGGCGTGTCCTTCGCTTTTTATGCCGGTACCGGGCAGGCGCGCTACAAACGCTATGGCCTGTTGCTGCTCAAATGGACGCTGCTGGCAGCCTTCGGCTTTTTTGGGGTTTTGATTCTTGAGCGCATCGGCTGATTGAGCCACATTTTGGCGTCTGACGCGCCGTCGGGGGATGGATTCCTGCCTACGCAGGAATGACGGCGCAGGAAGCAGCGACGGTTACCCCCCGTCGTTCTCGCGAAAGCGGGGCCCGTCTACGGCTTTCGCGCCAGCAGCGTCTTGTACGCCAATGAGGTGCCCGTCGATGGATTCCTGACCCCCGACAAGCTCGAGCGCAGGCTCCGCAGAAATGACGGCGCAGACAGGAGCGATGGTTTTTCCTCCCCGTCGTCCTCGCGAAAGCGGGGACCCATCTGCTTCCCAGGCAGCGATTAACGGCTGCGGCCGTCGCGGTAAGCGCCTGCAACTTGCCCGCCCAGGCCGCTGGCTTGGGCCAGCCTGGCCATGGCGGGGCCCACATGGGCGTGGGTGATGGCAAGGCCTAGCGCGTCGGCGGCGTCCTTGCCGGGCAGCGAGGGCAGCTTGAGCAGGCGCATGACCATTTCCTGCACTTCGGCCTTGCCCGCCTTGCCGTAGCCGGCAACTGCCTTTTTCATTTGCAAAGCCGTGTACTCGCTGACCGCCAGATCGGTCGAGACCAGGGCCGTGACGCAGGCGCCGCGGGCTTGTCCCAGCAGCAGTGTCGCTTGCGGGTTGACGTTGACAAAGACGATCTCCACCGCCGAGGCATCTGGCTGGTAGCGCGCAACGACTTCGCGCACGCCGTCAAACAGCACCTTGAGCCGGGCGGGCAGCGGTTCGCGCACCATGTGGCTGGTCTTGATGGTGCCGCTGGCGACGTAGTTCAGCGCCTGGCCGTCGACATCAATGACGCCGAAGCCGGCCAGCTGCAAGCCCGGATCAATGCCAAGAATGCGCATGGGAGTGGGCCTGTTGCAGACACAGAGCGCGGGCAGGCCCTGAAGCAAACGTGTGGTGCATCAGGGTGGCTCGACGCCGTTCATGCGCGCGCTGATGGTGCTGGCGCGTGAGGCGAGGTAGTCGGAATTCGGCCGTGTCTCGAAGTAGCGGGGCCGCGGCAGCATCACGGCCAGCCGCGCCGCTTCATAGGCGCTGAGTTTGGCGGCCGGTTTGCGGTAGTAATGCTGCGCGGCCGCCTCGGCACCGAAGACCCCTTCGCCCCATTCCACGCTGTTGAGGTAGATCTCCAGAATGCGCTGCTTGCTCAGCAGCGCTTCGAGCATCAGCGTGAGCACGAGCTCCTGGCCCTTGCGCAGCAAATTGCGTTCGCCTGACAAAAACAGGTTTTTGGCCAGCTGCTGGGTGATGGTGGAGCCGCCGACGATCTTGGCTGGCTTGGCTGCCTGGGCCGCCGCTGCTGGCTGGCTGGATTTTTTCCCCTGCCGCGCAGCTTGCTCGGCGAGCCGTTCGGCAGCTTTCTTGGCACGCTGCTCGGCGATGGCGTTTTTCTCCCAGGCCTTTTCCAGCGACTCCAGATCAAGCCCGTCATGCTCGGTGAAGCTGGCGTCTTCGGAGGCGATCACGGCGCGTTTGAGGTTGGCCGAGATCTGCGCATAAGGCACCCATTCCTGGCGCCATTTCAGGGCCCCCGTACGGCTGGCGACGTGGATCATCTCGGAGCGTTGAAAGGCCGTTGATTCGGGGGCCCAGAAAGCCATCAGCGCGATGCGGCCAGCAAAATAAAGCTGCAAGGCCAGCACCGCCACGAGCAGCAGCATCAGCAATTTCAGCAGGGGCTTGAACAAGGCTTTCAAGTCAGCGCTCCGGGCAGGGCTGCGGCTGGCAGTTCATGGCTGCGCTTGCCGCATTTCTTGCAGCACTTGCGCCGAGGGCGGGCGGATGCCGCGCCAGATTTCGAACGCTTCGGCGGCCTGTTCCACCAGCATGCCCAGCCCGTCCCGCCCGACGCAGCCATGGGCCAGCGCCCAGTCCAGCAAAGGCTTGGCGGCGGGGCCATACATCAGGTCGTAGACCAGCGCGCCTGGCTTGAGCACGCTGGCGGGCACGGGCGCGCCAGCGCCCGCCAGACTGCTGGCGCTGGCATTGATCACCACGTCAAACGGCCCGCCTGGCGCTTGCAGGGGCCGAACGCTCAAGCCGGTGTGTTGCAGGGCCGCTTGCAGGCTGGCGTGGGCGCGGTGGCGCTGCACCAGCGCCTCGGCCTTGTCGGGGCTGCGGTTGACCAGCACCAGCTGCCGCGGGCCGGCCAGCAAGAGCGGCGCCAGTACGCCGGCGGCGGCGCCACCCGCGCCAATCAGCAGCACATCGCGCCCGGCCAGCGGCACGCCCGCGTTGTGTCCAATGTCGCGAACCAGCCCGACGCCGTCGGTGTTGTCGGCATGCACCTGGCCCTGCTCGAACTTGAGCGTGTTGGCCGCCAAGGCCAGCTGGGCCCGGGCGCTTGTGAGCTGCGCGGCGGCAAAGGCTTCAAACTTGAACGGCACAGTGACGTTGCAGCCCCGCACGCCGTCCCGCTGAAACTGGGCCAAGGCCGCAGCCAGGCCGTCGAGCGCAACCAGTTGCCGGTCGTACTGCAGGCTTTGCCCGGTCAGCGCTGCAAAGCGCGTCTGGATCAGTGGCGACTTGCTGTGGGCAATCGGGTTGCCTATGACGAAATAACGGTCCATGGGCTGGCCTGTGAAGGTTCGGTAGGGCTGGGTAGGCGGGGCGCGACTTTAAGCTCGCTGAGTTGCGTCTGAAGCGTGTCGTCGCGCGCAAAGGTAAAGCGCGAGACCACCACAATCTGGTCGGCCTGCCGGCGCATGGCTGTGGTGAAGCTGCCAAACGGGCCGGATTGCAGCGCAATGGCTTGCGCCTGGCGGTCCAGCGTGGCGTTGCCTGAAGACTTCAGAATTTCGGTGCGCAGCAGCCGGCCTTCGGCGTCCACCGTCAGCGACATGGTGAGTTCGCCATAGAGTTTTTGATCGCCCAGCGCCGGGAAAACACGGGTTCCCTGATCCTCAATCCTGCGCCGCAGGCGGTCGTAATACAGCGCGTAGGCCTCCTCGCGAGTGGCCGGGCTGATGTAGCGCTTTTTGGGGCGAGCGTTTTCTTCGCTGATGCGCTTTTCGATCTCGCCCAGCACCTTGACGAGCTGTCTGCGCTTTTCCTCGCGCTCGGTCTGCGCTGGATCTTGTGCGGGCGTGGCCAGTTCGGGCGCTGGCAGCGCCAGCAACTGCGCCTTGAGCTGGGTCAGCAGCTCCAATTGTTTGGCCTGCATCGCCTGTAGCTGCCGTTGCGCCTCATCGCCGGGCGTACCCGGATCGGTCAGCAGTGAGGGCGGAACGGACGAACTCGCGCGACCCTCGTCTGCTGCGCCACCGCCGGCCAGCGCAAACTGCGCAATCGCCTTGGCCTTGTCGGGCCGCTCGGTGCTGGCACTGTTGACCAGCACTACCTCCAGCGGGGTGTCCTCAAACAGCCGGTCAAAGCGCGCCGGGTCGGCCAGTCGCAGACCCAGCAGCACAGCATGCAAGGCCACCGAGACCGCCAGGGCCAGATACAAGGTGCGATTGGACCGGGCGTGTGGCATGCGGTGGCAGGCGGACTCGCCTCAAGCGCTCGCGACCGGTGCGGCGTCGCCGCTGGTTTCTGCCGCTGGCTCGTTCATATCCACGGCAATCGAGATCGGGCCGGCAGCCAGCTCGGATTCGCTGGCGTCCTGATCGTCTTCCTCGGCCAAAGCGGCATCCTCGGCTTCGGCGTCCAGCCGTTCGATCACGGTGCTGTGAACGTCGAGTGTGATTTCGTCAATCTCGCCGAGCCGCACGCGCACCCGCGCCCCGCGCGGCAGCCCTTGCGCACCGGCCGCCGGCAGCACCAGCGGCAAGTCGTCAGCGCGCACCAGGTTGTCCTTGAAGGCCGAGGCGCAAAGCTCGGTGATGCCGTTTTGCTGGATGTATTTGAGCGTCCAGTAGCGCTCGATGCCGGCCTGAAAGCCGTTGTAGGCGCTGTAGGCGGCGTCAAAGCCCGAGATGATCGCAAACAGCTCGGTGTCCTTGGGCTTGAAGGGCGCGGCGAGCGCGGCGGTGCGTCCGTGCCTGACGACGGAAATGATTTGCCACTGGTTGACCAGGTCGACATAGCGGCGCAGTGGCGAGGTGCTCCAGGCGTAGCTTTTGACGCCGATGCCTGCGTGGGGTAAGGCCTTGGTGCCCATGCGCACTTTGACGCCCGGCGCCATGCTGGCCTGGCTCCGGTAGATGCCGGGCACGCCGTGCTCGGACAGCCATTCGCCCCAAGTGCTGTTGGCCAAAATCATGGCTTCGGCAACGATCAAATCAAGCGGCGCACCGCGCTGGCGGATGCTGATGCTGACGGCTTCGTCGCCTTGCGGCTCGCCGCCACCCGGGTTGTCCAGCTTGAAGTTGTAGTCCGGCCGGTTGAAGTTTTCAGGCTTGCCGCGAACGATTTCGCGCTGGGCTTTGAGATGCCGGGCCAGCCGGTGCAAAAAGCTCAACTCAAGGCCCCACGCCACATCGGGTGGCGGCGCGCTGCTTTGTGCGGCTTCAAAAAAGGCTTCGGTGAACACCGTGTCCAGCTTGTCGTGGCGCAGGTTGCTGACGATGGGCACCTGATCGAGCCGCGTCATGGTTTCCCGGATCTCGAGCGTGGCTTCATCGAGCGTGACGTAGAGCGACAGTGCCGGGCAGTTGCGGCCTTCTTGCAGCGTGTAGTTCTGCACCACTTCGTCGGGCAGCATGGTCAGCTTGTAGCCAGGCATGTAGACGGTGGACAGGCGGGCGCGGCCGAGCGTGTCGATGGCGCTGCCGGGCAGCACGGCCAGGCCGGGCGCGGCGATGTGAATGCCCAGCGTGATGGTGCCGCTGCCCAGGCCCTGAACCGACAAGGCGTCGTCGATCTCTGTGGTGCTGGAGTCGTCGATGGAAAAAGCACGCACCTCGGCCAGCGGCAGTTCGTCTCTGGCGACCGGGGCTTGCAGCGCCGGAAAGTCGGTGCCCTTGGGGAAGTTGTCAAACAAGAAGCGCTTCCAGTGAAACTGGTAGGCCGAATCGATGGCGCCTGCGCGTTGCAGCAAATCCAGCGGCTGCAGGTGCGTGGCGCGGGCGGCCTCGACCACAGCCTTGTATTCAGCGCTGTTTTTGTCTGGTTTGAAAAGGATTTTGTAGAGCTGCTCACGCACCGGCTCGGGGCACTGGCCTTGGGCCAGCGTCTCGGCCCAGGCGCTGATTTGCGCGGCCAGCTGCTTTTTCTTCTCGATGCCCGCCAGCGCCAGTTGCAAGATGTCGGCCGGCGCCTTCTTGAAGCGGCCCTTGCCGGCGCGGCGAAAGTAATGGGGCGCCTCAAACAAGCGAAAAAGCGCGGCGGCTTGCTGTTCGATGCTGGCGGCCTGGCGCGGGTCGGCGCTGAAATAGTCGCGCGCCAGGTCGGCAAAGCCGAATTCCTCTTCACTGGCGAACTCCCAGGCCAGGTCCAGGTCGATTTCCAGGCTCAGCAACTGGCCCCGGCTGATGAGCTCGGCCGGTGCGGGCTTTTCAAACTTCAGCAGGGCGTGGGCGGCTTTGACCTTGACGCGCTTGCCCGAGTCGAGTTCGACTTGCAGGGCGGCGTCAGACTCCGACAGGATGCGGCCGGCGAGAAATTTGCCGGCTTCTTCAAACAATGTGTGCATGGGCTGAATTGTCCCATGGGCTTGCGCCCGCTCGTGTGCTCAGGCCAGGTCCAGGAAAGCAAGCACCTCGTCAAGGTGGGCGTCGAAGTCGCTGAGCGCGTGATCGCCGCCTTCAAGCAACTTGATCTGCGCGCCGGCGTAACGCTGGGCCATTTCCCGCCAGTCCAGCACATCGTCACCTTTGGCGATGATCGCCAGAAACTGCCCGATCTGCGCCAGCGGGCCGACTTGCAAGTCGCGCAGTTCCTGCACGAACTCGGGCTTGAAGAAAAAGGTTTCGCCCGGGTCATGCCAGCTATTTTGTTCGCCGATGTAACGGGCCAGATCCCGCGCCGGATCGATGGCCGGGTTCAGCAGCACCGCTTTGCAAGCGACCCGGGCTGCCACGGCGGTGGCGTAAAAACCGCCCAGCGACGAGCCGACCACCGCCATACGCGGGCGTGGCCAGTCGCTGGTGCCGGCCAGCAGCAGCGCCATGGCCGCCTGCGGCGAGGGCGGCAGTTGCGGGCACCACCAGGTCACCCCGGGATGCCGCGCCTTGACGGCCGCAGCCATTTTTTCGGCCTTCATGGAACGCGGGGAGGAGCGAAAACCGTGCAGGTAAAGCAGGTGGGTGGTGGTCATGGCGCATGGTAGCGCTGGTGGGTCAGCGTGTTGCAAACTCGCGCGCGCTTGGCAGCTGACCGATAATTCGAGCCATGGCCGTCGTCTTTGACAAACCTTCCTTATTTCGCCGCGTCGCGCCCTTGCTGGAGGGTTTTGACGGCCCGCTCGCCTTTGCAGTCTTCATTTTGGCCTGTGCGGGTCTGTTGATCATGTATTCCTCCGGCTATGACCATGGCACCCGCTTTATCGACCACGGGCGCAATATGCTGATCGCCGCCTTCATCATGTTTGTCGTGGCGCAGGTGCCGCCGCAGCGACTGATGGCTTTTGCCGTTCCGCTGTACATCGCCGGCGTGGCCCTGCTGGTGGCGGTCGCGCTGTTCGGCCTGACCAAAAAAGGCGCCAGACGCTGGATCAACCTGGGCGTGGTCATTCAACCGAGCGAAATCATGAAGATCGCCATGCCGCTGATGCTGGCCTGGTGGTTTCAAAAGCGCGAAGGCCAGTTGCGGCCGGTGGACTTTCTGGCGGCTGGATTGCTGCTCCTGGTGCCGGTGGGCCTGATCATGAAGCAGCCCGATCTGGGGACCTCGCTCCTGGTGCTGGCTGCCGGCCTGGCCGTGATTTTCTTTGCCGGCCTGAGCTGGCGGCTTATCCTGCCGCCGGTGCTGCTCGGCCTGCTGGGCATGGCACTGCTGGTCTGGTTCGAGCCGCAGCTTTGTGCCGACGGCATGCGCTGGCCGGTGCTTCATGACTACCAGCAGCAGCGCATCTGCACTTTGCTGGATCCGACCCGCGACCCACTGGGCAAAGGCTTTCACATCATCCAGGGCATGATCGCGATCGGCTCGGGCGGGGTGTTTGGCAAGGGCTTCATGGCCGGCACGCAGACGCATCTGGAGTTCATTCCCGAGCGCACCACCGACTTCATTTTTGCGGCCTTTTCGGAAGAATTTGGACTGCTTGGCAATTTGTGTCTTATCGCGGCCTTCCTCTTTTTGATCCTGCGCGGCCTGGCAATCGCGCTGGACGCACCCACGCTGTTCGCCCGTTTGCTGGCCGGCTCGGTCACCATGATTTTCTTTACCTACGCCTTTGTCAACATGGGCATGGTCAGCGGCATCTTGCCTGTGGTGGGGGTTCCCTTGCCCTTTATCAGCTATGGCGGCACGGCCATGGTGACCTTGGGTCTGGCCGTTGGCATGTTGATGTCGATTGCCAAGTCCAGGCGACTCGTCCAGACTTGAGCCGGGCATTCAGCGACGACCTGCGGCACGACTCGCCGGGGGCCTAGCCGCAGAAGCCCTGAAGGGCGCCCGACCGGGGTGGACTGCCTACAATGGGCCGATGTCCTCACTTAAAACCTCCTCCGGTTCGGCTCGAAAATCCGCATTTTTTTCCCCCAGCGCCCGGCCCCAAACCGACGCCACGGCCGAGCGTCTGGCGATTGCCGAAAAGCTGCTGCTCGCGCCATTTGGCCTGAATGAAGCGCATCTGCGCCGGGCGCTTGGCGAGATTTCTGCGTATGGCGTGGATGACGCCGACCTCTACTTTCAATACACCCGCAGCGAAGGCTGGAGCCTGGAGGAAGGCATCGTCAAGACCGGCTCCTTCAGCATTGACCAGGGCGTCGGCGTGCGCGCCGTCAGCGGCGAGAAAACCGCTTTCGCCTATTCCGACGAGATCTCCGAAGCCTCGCTGCTCGACGCTGCCCGCACGGTTCGCACCATCTCGGCGGCCACCCAAGCCGGCCGCGTCAAGGCCAGCAGCCGCAAGGTCGCTGGCAGCCGCTCGCTCTATCTGGACATCGACCCGATTGCCTCGCTCGACAGCACGGCCAAAGTCAAACTGCTTGAGCGGGTTGAAAAACTCGCCAAAGCCAAGGACACGCGCATCGTGCAGGTCATGGCCGGGCTGGCCAGTGAATACGACGTGGTGATGGTGGCGCGTGCCGACGGCACCCTGGCTGCCGACGTGCGGCCGCTGGTCCGGCTGAGCGTGACCGTCATCGCCGAGCAAAAAGTCGCCGGTGTGGCCCGCCGCGAGGTGGGCTCGGGCGGCGGCGGCGGCCGCTTTGGGCTGGCGTATTTTGACGAGGCGCAGATCAATCAGTATGTTGATGATGCGGTCAAGGCCGCGCTGACCAACCTCGAAGCCCGCCCCGCACCCGCCGGCGAGATGACCGTCGTGCTCGGCCCCGGCTGGCCGGGCATCTTGCTGCACGAGGCGATTGGCCACGGTCTGGAGGGCGACTTCAACCGCAAAGGCTCGAGCGCATTTTCCGGCCGCATCGGCCAGCGCGTTGCGGCCAAGGGCGTGACGGTGCTCGATGACGGCACTCTGGCCGACCGCCGGGGCTCACTCAATGTGGACGATGAAGGCAATGCGAGCCAGCGCAATGTGCTGATTGAAGACGGCATTTTGAAGGGCTACATCCAGGATTCGCTCAACGCGCGGCTGATGAAGGTCAAGCCCACGGGCAACGGACGCCGGGAAAGCTATGCCCACATGCCCATGCCGCGCATGACCAACACTTATATGCTGGGCGGCGACAAGGCGCCCGAAGAAATCGTGGCCAGCATCAAGAAGGGCTTGTACGCCACCAATTTTGGCGGCGGCCAGGTCGACATCACCTCGGGCAAGTTCGTGTTCTCTGCCAGCGAGGCCTTCTGGGTTGAAAACGGCAAGATTTTGTATCCCGTCAAGGGCGCGACCATTGTCGGCAGCGGTCCTGAGGCGCTCAAGCGCGTGACCCTGATCGGCAACGACATGGCGCTGGACAGCGGCGTCGGCACCTGCGGCAAAGAGGGTCAAAGCGTGCCCGTCGGTGTCGGGCAGCCGACCTTGCGGATCGACGGCCTGACAGTCGGCGGCACGGCTTGAGTTTGCCGACCCATCCGCTGTGCTACATTGACGTCATGCATTCAGCCGCATTTTATTTTTCTTACTTTTGGTTCTCAAGCGCCTCCGGCGGTAGAGAGATCCTTGCGTAAGCCCCAGAAAACGCAGCTGAATCTCCAAAAACCGCCGGATCCCGGCGGTTTTTTTTTGTCTTTTTTAAATCCTCAGTCCATCTCAAAGGAAGCCTGTCATGAATGCTCCAGTCACTGCCGCCAGCCAAGCCGGTTATCCGCGCCCCGTCGACAAAACCAGCCAGACCGACGACGAACGCATCAAGGACATCACCGTGCTTCCACCCCCTGAACATCTGATCCGGTTTTTCCCCATCAGCGCAACGCCGGTGGAGAGCCTGATCACCGAGACCCGCCAGGCCATCCACAACATCATGGCGGGCACCGATGACCGCTTGCTGGTGGTGATCGGTCCCTGCTCCATCCATGACCCGGCCGCCGCAATGGACTATGCGCGCCGACTGGTCGAGCAAAGGCGCAAGTACGCGGGCACGCTGGAGATCGTCATGCGCGTTTACTTTGAAAAGCCGCGCACCACGGTGGGCTGGAAGGGCCTGATCAATGATCCGTACCTGGATGAGAGCTACCGCATCGATGAAGGTCTGCGCATTGCGCGCCAGCTGTTGATCGACATCAACCGCCTGGGCCTGCCGGCGGGCAGCGAATTCCTCGACGTGATTTCGCCGCAATACATAGGCGACCTGATTGCCTGGGGCGCCATTGGCGCACGCACCACCGAAAGCCAGGTGCACCGTGAACTGGCTTCGGGCCTGTCTGCGCCGATCGGCTTCAAAAATGGCACCGACGGCAATATCCGCATCGCTACCGACGCGATCCAGGCCGCCGCGCGCGGCCACCACTTCTTGTCTGTGCACAAAAATGGCCAGGTAGCGATTGTGCAAACCAACGGCAACCCGGACTGCCACGTGATCCTGCGCGGCGGCAAGGCGCCCAATTACGACGCCGCCAGTGTGGGTGCCGCCTGCAAAGACCTCGAAGCCGCCAAACTTCCGGCCACCTTGATGGTCGATTGCAGCCACGCCAACAGCTCCAAGCAGCATGAAAAACAGCTGGAAGTGGCGCGGGACATTGCCGGGCAGGTGGCCGGCGGTTCGCGTCAGGTCTTTGGCCTGATGGTCGAAAGCCACCTGAATGCCGGCGCGCAGAAATTCACGCCCGGCAAGGATGACGCGAAAGCGCTGGCTTATGGCAAGAGCATCACGGATGCCTGCCTGAGCTGGAGCGATTCGCTTGAGCTGCTCGAAGGTTTGTCGCAGGCCGTGCTGGCCAGGCGCGCCCGCTGAGGGACTCGTTGGAGGGCCTGTTCAGGGGCGCTGCGCGGGCGCGGACCATGCGCGGCAGCCGCGACCGCGCGCCAGCCTGATCAATGCCCCCACTTGTTGAGGTACACCTCATAAGATTCGCGCCAGGACGGCGTTCCAAAGGCGCCGCCGCTTTCATGAATCAGCGAGATCGGCCAGGTGCCGCAGGTGATTTGCTTTTCTTCGGCCTGGCGGCAAAAGTCCATGTCGTAGAAGTGAAACTTGAAGCGCTCGTCGAACATCAGCGGCTTGTCGATGAGCGTTTGGCTCCGTGCGCGCAGCATCAGCGAGTCGAGCAGCTTGACCTGCTGCCCCGAGGGGCCGAAAACCGACAGGTTCCGAGGCGGAAAGCCGCTGCCGTGACCTACCACTCCACTGCGATTTTCCGGGCTGTCGCAGGTGAATTTCCGGTCTGCCAAAGGCCAGCCTGGCTGGTAGTCGACACGGCGTTTGTTCCCGGCCAGTCCGTCAAGGTCAAACCGGCTCAGACTTTCTTGATCGCGATCAAGCCCGAAGTCGTCCAGCAGATGAAAGGTCGTCACGCATGAAAACCAGGGCGCAGGGCTCTTGCGCGGACGCTTTGATCGCCCGGTCGTAAAGCTCGGGCAAGCCCGTGGCATTGCTGGCGTGTAGGTGCAGCCCGACCTGGGCCGAACGCAGCAGCTGCAATGACCGCTCGGTGGCGGTCTGCGTCATGAAGTTTTCTTTGCTGGCCCGGGTGGCCACCACGATCTTGATTTTCGTCACGCCTTCACCTGTGTGGAACACCCGCGAGGGCGAGTTTTTCAATCGGCCAAAGCGGCCAGCGCGCTCAGTAATTTCCCGTGAATTCCGCCAAAGCTGCCATTGCTCATGCACAGCAAATGGTCGCCGGGCCGGACGGCGGCAAGGACTTGCGCGAGCAGATCGATCAAGTTGTCTGCCACCTGGGCACGCGCGCCCATCGGGGCCAGGGCAGCGCGCGCGTCCCAGTCAAGACCGCCGGCATGGCAAAAAGCCAGGTCAGCATGTTCCAGGCTCCAGGGCAGCTGGGCCGTCATGGTGCCCAGCCTCATGGTGTTGCTGCGCGGCTCGAAGACGGCAAGAATGCGCGCGCTAGCCTGTCCGTTGGAGGCAAGCTGGCGGCGCAGGCCATCGACGGTGGTGTGAATCGCCGTTGGGTGATGCGCAAAATCGTCGTAAACCGTGATCTCGCCCCCTTGGCGCGCAACGACGCCGCGCACTTCCATGCGTCGCTTGACGTTTTCGAAGCCGCTCAGCGCCTTGGCCGCTTCGGCCGGCTTGACGCCCACATGCTCGGCCGCGGCGATCGCGGCCAGGGCGTTGATCTGGTTGTGAAGGCCGCTGATCGCCCATTCGACGCTCGCCACGGGCTGGCCGGCTTTGAGAACCTCAAAGTCCTGCGGCTCGCCGCGCGCGGTGAAGCCACCTGAGCGAGACAGGCCCGGGCCGAAGAAGACCTGCTCGCTCCAGCAGCCCTGGGCCAGCACGCGGGTCAGGCTTTCCTCAGCGGCGTTGACCACCAGGCGGCCGCGCGAAGGGACGGTGCGCACCAGATGATGGAACTGCCGCTCGATCGCGGCCAGATCGTCAAAGATGTCGGCGTGGTCAAACTCCAGGTTGTTCAAAATCGCGGTGCGCGGCCGGTAATGCACGAACTTGCTGCGCTTGTCGAAAAAGGCTGTGTCGTATTCGTCTGCCTCGATCACAAAAACCGGCCGGCCCGGCGGTGTCATTGCCGGGCCGCCAAGCCGGGCCGAAACGCCGAAATTCAGCGGCACGCCACCGATCAAAAACCCCGGCTGCAGGCCGGCTTGCTCCAGAATCCAGGCCAGCATCGCGGTGGTGCTTGTCTTGCCATGCGTGCCGGCGACGGCCAGCACATGGCGGCCCTGCAACACATGCTCGGCCAGCCATTGCGGACCGCTGGTGTAGGGCAGCCCCTGGTCAAGAATCGCCTCCATCAGGGGGTAGCGGGGGTTGCCGTCCGGCAAACGCGCCCGGGACACCACATTGCCAATGACGAACATGTCCGGCTTGAAGCCGGTCTCTGCCAGGACGCTGGCGTCATAGCCTTCGGTCAGCGCAATGCCCAGGCTGCGAAGCTGATCGCTCATGGGGGGGTAAACGCCGGCGTCGCAGCCGGTCACCTGGTGCCCGGCTTCACGCGCCAGTGCGGCCAGGCCGCCCATGAAAGTGCCGCAGATTCCCAGAATGTGTATGTGCATGGGGCATTTTAGGCAAGGCCCGAGCCTGGACTTTTCAGCCTTGAGGCTTGGGCTGAGACCGGCAAGTGCAAGAATGCAGCGCATGGATTCCTTGACGCCCCCCACCTTGAAAGCTGAAATCGCCGCCTCGGCCGCCGCCATGGTGGTCGAGGAAGGTCTGGAGTACGGCCCGGCCAAGCGCCAGGCTGTCAAAAAGATGGGCTTGCCAATGCGCACCGCCTTGCCCGACAACGACGAGCTGGAGGACGCGGTGCGCGAGTACATCGCCTTGTTTTGCGCCGACACCCAGCCGGGCGAACTGGCCGCGCTGCGCGAGCTCGCGCTGCTCTGGATGCGGCGAATGGTGCAGTTTCGGCCTTTTTTGGGCGGCGCTGTCTGGCATGGGACCGCCACGCGCTTGTCGGATATCTACATTCAGCTCTTTTGCGATGATCCCAAGTCCGCCGAAATTGCGCTGATCGAGCACAAGGTGGACTACGAGCCGCGCACGGTCTCGGGTTTCACGGGAGGCAGCGTCGAGGCGCTGAGCGTCCGGAGCCTTTGCAAGCCTTTGAACGAAACCGTGGGCGTGCATTTGATGGTCTACGATCATGACGACCTGCGCGGCGCCCTGCGGCCAGACTCCAAAGGCCGAGCGCCGCGCGGTGATCTGGCGGCGGTCGAGCGTCTGCTGGCGCACGGCGACGCTGGATGACCGTCACTTTTTCTCACTTATGAGGTGCCCGACTCAGGGGCGCCGTTCCCACAGGAAGCTTCGAATGCGCTCACGTCGAAAATTACTTTATGCCGGTGCCGCACTGGGAGCCGGTCTGGCCGGTGCCGCCTGGTGGCAGTTCAGGGCTTCCGCCGGGGCTGCTGCGGTCCGGTCTGCCGACCCCTTCTGGGCGCTTGAGCTGGAAACCCCCGAGGGCGCCCCCTTGAAAATCAGCAGCTTTGCGGGACAGGCCTTGCTGGTCAATTTTTGGGCCACCTGGTGTCCGCCTTGTGTGGAGGAACTGCCCATGCTCAGCCGTTTTGCCCAAGAGCAGCAGTCGCGCGGCTGGCGCGTGCTGGGGCTGGCGGTTGACCAGCCTAGCTCGGTGCGGGCATGGCTGGCCAAGTCGCCGCTGGCTTTTCCGGTCGCCATGGCAGGTCTGGGCGGCACCGATCTGAGTAAACGCATGGGGAATTTGAGCGGCGCCCTGCCATTTTCGGTAGCCTTTTCTGCCTCTGGCCAGGTGCTTCAGCGAAAGGGTGGAAAGCTGACGCCTGAGGATCTGGCAGTTTGGGTCAAACTGGCATGATATGTTCCGTTAAAGCAGCTTATTTGGCTTTCGCAGTCAAATATGGCAAATCAAGTCC
>CAJAOB010000161.1 GCA_903941205.1 uncultured Burkholderiales bacterium
ACTTGTTCAGGAACACGATGATGTAAGGCACGCCCACTTGACGAGCCAACAAGATGTGCTCACGTGTCTGAGGCATAGGGCCGTCAGCAGCGGAGCAAACCAAAATAGCACCGTCCATCTGAGCCGCGCCAGTGATCATGTTCTTCACATAGTCGGCGTGGCCGGGGCAGTCAACGTGTGCGTAGTGACGATTGGCCGTCTCGTACTCAACGTGGGCTGTGTTAATCGTAATGCCGCGAGCCTTCTCTTCAGGCGCTGCGTCAATTTGGTCGTACGCTTTCGCAGAACCACCAAACTTGGCTGCCAACACCGTGGTGATAGCAGCTGTCAATGTTGTTTTGCCGTGGTCAACGTGACCAATCGTGCCAACGTTCACGTGCGGTTTTGTCCGCTCAAATTTCTCTTTTGCCATTTCTCGACTCCGAAAAAAACATTAAAAAACCATTACTCGAATCTATGGTGCCCATGGCGGGAATCGGACCCGCGATCTCTCCCTTACCAAGGGAGTGCTCTACCACTGAGCCACATGGGCGCTCTTAAATTCCGCACTCACTTGCTTCAACAAACTCTCATGCACTGGCCATGACAAAAAATGGAGCGGGAGACGGGAATCGAACCCGCGTCATTAGCTTGGAAGGCTAGGGTTCTACCATTGAACTACTCCCGCAGCTCCGCAACTTTTCTATCTGGAACACCAGCAACACGCAAGCCCAATTCCCCGCATGATGCCGCTCACTCGCCAAAATCAGGACCAGACGTCAGGCGAACCGGACTCAGCCGGACTCGCCGAATGGCCTTGGTGGATGGGGCTGGATTCGAACCAGCGTACGCGTTAGCGAACAGATTTACAGTCTGCCTCCTTTAACCACTCGGACACCCATCCACAAGCGAACCCCGGATTATGCCATGGTTTTGAGCAGCTGCACTACCACAGGATGGCTTTTTGGCCGTGCCCGAGCAACCAGGCGTTGGCGACGGCGAAGTGGTTACAGCCGACAAAGGGCCGGGGCGAACGACGAGCGGACAGTGGCGAAGGATGGTTCGCGGTGAGGATCAGGTGCGGCCCGTGGATCAAAGCCTGCTTGGCCTGGGCATGAGCCCCCCAGAGCATGAAAACCACCGGGTGACCTGCGGACGCCACCGCCTGAATCAAGGCGTCCGTCAGCGCCTCCCAGCCCCGTTTGGCGTGACTGCCGGGTACGCCGTCCTCCACGGTCAGGCAGGTGTTGAGCAGTAAAACACCTTGCCGCGCCCAGGCCTCGAGTGAACCGGTGCGCCGAGGCGAGGAACGGGCCGGCGATGCTGGCGTTGCGTCGGCTGGACGGTCCAACTCCTTAAAGATGTTGTGCAAACTGGGGGGCAGTCGCTGGTCCTGGCCTACGGAAAAAGCCAGGCCCTGAGCCTGATGCGGTCCGTGATAGGGGTCTTGCCCCAAGATCACGACCTTGACGGAGGAAAGCGGCGTGAGTTCGAGTGCCCGCAAGGGATGGGGCGGGTAAATGACAGCGCCAGCGGCGAGTCGGGCCTCTATGAAGCTGGCAAGCCGCTCGCCATCAGGGCTGGCGAGAAAGTGCCGGAGGAGCTTTGCCCAGCCGGGATCGACAGACCATTCGGCCGGCGCCCAGGCACTCAGCCGGGGCGGCTTTGACGCGTCATCAAAAGCCAGATCAGCCTGACCTTGGGCGGCGCGAGGCGCGTTTTGAGCCACCGTCGACTCCCGGCCAGCCTGCGCTCAGGCGAACAACTGCGCCAGCGCGAGACCTGGATCATCGGCTCGAATGAAGGCTTCCCCGACCAGGAAGGCCTGCACGCCAGCTTCACGCAATAGGCGCACATCGGCCGTTGTGCTGACGCCCGATTCGGTGACCAGCAGACGGTCTGCGGGCACATGCTTGAGCATGTCCAGCGTGGTCTCCAGCGTGACTTCAAATGTTTTGAGGTTGCGGTTGTTGATGCCCAACAAGGGCGTCTTGAGCTTGAGCGCTCGCTCTAGCTCAGCGCGATCGTGGACCTCGATCAGCACGGCCATATCCAGTGACATGGCCAGCGCTTCGAGGCTCTTCATTTGCGTGTCATCAAGACAGGCGGCAATCAGCAAGATGCAGTCGGCGCCCATGGCCCGTGCTTCATACACCTGGTAGGCGTCGACGATGAAATCTTTGCGCAACACCGGCAGCCCGCAAGAGGCGCGGGCCTGCTTGAGGTAGTCGGTGCTGCCCTGAAAAAACTGCTGGTCCGTCAGCACCGACAGGCAGGCGGCCCCGTGTTCGGCATAGCTTTGGGCAATGTCAGCCGGAATGAAATCAGCGCGCAGCACGCCCTTGGATGGGCTGGCTTTCTTGACTTCGGCAATCACGGCCGCCTGGCCCGAAGCGATCTTGTCGCGCATGGCGGCCACGAAGTCGCGCGTGAGGACGCGTGATTCGGCATCGGCCCGCATGAGGGCCAGCGGCTTGCGACGGATGGCCGCAGCGACTTCCTGGTGTTTGACCGCGATGATCTGGTCGAGAATGTTGCTCATGGCTTGGGCTTGTCTGGTTGAAAAATCGGCTGCGCTCAGCAGAAGAGGAAAAAACAGTTGGGCTGGTGCGCCTAGCCCCGCTGGGTCGCCGCCACCAGCTCGTCGAGCTTGCGACGTGCGGCGCCAGACGCGATCGCAGCCCGCGCCAGGGCCAGACCGCCCTTCATCGTGTCCGCCAGATTGGCCGCGTAAAGGGCCGCGCCGGCGTTCAAGGCCACGATATCACTTGGCGCTCCCGGCGCGCCGTCGAGCACGCCCTTGAGCATTTGCATGGACTGCTCTGGCGTGTCCACGCGCAGTGCGCGGTTGCTGGCCATTGGCAGCCCGAAATCTTCGGGGTGGATTTCGTATTCAGTGATCTCGCCATGGCGCAGCTCCCCTACCACCGTGGCCGCACCCAGGCTGATCTCATCCATGCCGTCCTTGCCATAGACCACCAGCGCATGCTCGGCGCCCAGGCGCTGCAAGGCTCGCACCTGTATGCCGACCAGGTCGGGATGGAACACGCCCATCAGGATGTTGGGCGCGCTGGCCGGGTTGGTCAGCGGCCCGAGGATATTGAAGATGGTGCGCACGCCGAGTTCCTTGCGGATCGGCGCCACGTTCTTCATGGCCGGGTGATGGTTGGGGGCAAACATGAAGCCAATGCCAACTTCGTCAATACAGCGGGCAATCGCCTCCGGTGACAAATTGATGTTGAGCCCCAGCGACTCCAGCACGTCGGCACTGCCCGACTTGCTGCTAACGCTGCGTCCGCCATGCTTGCTGACCTTGGCGCCCGCAGCGGCAGCGACAAACATCGCGCAGGTCGAGATGTTGAATGTGTGCGAACCGTCACCGCCGGTGCCGACGATGTCGACCATGTGCGTGCTGTCCGCCACATGCACTTTGGTTGAGAACTCGCGCATGACCTGTGCGGCCGCCGTGATCTCGCCGATGGTTTCCTTCTTGACGCGCAGGCCGGTGATCAGCGCCGCCATCATGACCGGCGACATCTCGCCGCCCATGATCATGCGCATGACGTGAAGCATCTCATCATGAAAAATTTCACGATGCTCGATCGTGCGCTGCAGGGCTTCCTGGGGGGTGATCTTGCTCGGTGAGGGCATGGGGCGCTTTCAGGGAAGAATCAAGTCAAACAGATGAGGTCAAACGGAACGGGGACATCGAAAAATCTGGTCAGGAGGGATTGTCGGACAAGGCCAGCTTCAAACCAAAACCGGCAAACATGGCACCGGCGAGTTTGTCGAGCCAGAAAAGGCTGCGCTGCACCGCCGTGACTCGGCGCGCCATCCAGACCGCTGCCAGCGCCCAGCCGATATTGACGGGAATGGCATTGAGGTTGAACAACACGCCCAGCAAGACAAATACCAGCGCCTTGTTGTCCGTGCCCGGAACGATGAACTGCGGCACAAAGGCCAAAAAGAAAATAGCCACCTTGGGATTGAGCACATTGGTCCAGAACCCGCCCATGAACACCTCGCGCCCGCTGGCCGCCGGCGCTTGCAGCTGCCCGGCAATCCAGGGGCTGGCCGGGGCGGCCTTCGGATCGGATGGCGGGCCGCCGTTCAGGTCGGCGGCGGGGGCGCGAGCCAGGAGCAGGCGCGCGCCCATCCACAGCAAATATGCGGCCCCCAGGTACTTGAGCACGGCGAAAGCGGCGCTCGACGTGGCCAGCAAGGCGCCCACGCCCACCGCTGCCGCCCCGATATGCACAAAGCAACCCGCCGTGATGCCCAGGCCCGCCAGCACGCCGGCACGCACGCCAAGCCGCAGCGCCTGCGTCACGATGTACAGCACGTCTGGCCCGGGCGTGAGATTGAGCAGCCAGCCCGCGGCCATGAAGATCAGCAGTTGAGACAGTTCCGGCATGCCCAAAAACCCGCTCAGTACACCGCCGGCGGCGGCGGGGCCACTGCATCAAGCCCGACAACAGGCTGCTGAAAGAACTGCCGGATGCAAGCCAGGGCATGGTCGATGCCTGCAGCGTCCACATCCAGATGGGTGACGAGGCGCAGGCCGATCATCCCGGTCGCCAGCACGCCGTGCTGCTTGAGAAAGGCCAGCAAAGCCGGCCCGCGACCATCGGCTACATCGACAAACACGATGTTGGTTTGCGCCGACCGCAGGGTCAGGCCCGGGATGCCGGTCAAGCCCGATGCCAGACGCCGCGCCAGCGCATGGTCTTCGGCCAGACGGTCGACATGGTGGTCCAGTGCGTGCTGCGCCGCGGCCGCCAGCAAACCCGCCTGGCGCATGCCGCCGCCTAGCATCTTGCGCCAGCGCAGGGCCTGGCCGATCAGCGCGCGCGAGCCGCACAAGGCCGAGCCAGCCGGCGCACCCAGGCCCTTGCTGAAGCACACGGAAACGCTGTCGAAATGACTGGCGATCTGGCGTGCTGCCGCTGCCACACTGCCACCGTCTGCGGCGGCTACCGCCGCGTTGAACAAGCGCGCGCCGTCCAGGTGGGTGGCCAGACCTTGCGCGCGGGCCAGGCCAGTGGCCTGCGCCAGGTACGACGCCGACATGGGCTGGCCGTTCCAGGTGTTTTCAAGGCACAGCAAGCGGGTGCGGGCAAAGTGCGGGTCGTCCGGCTTGATGGCCGCGGCCATGTCGGCCAGTGCGATCTCGCCGCTGGCGTTTTGCGTCAAGGGCTGGGGCTGGATGCTGCCCAGCACGGCGGCGCCACCGCCCTCATAGCGGTAAGTGTGGGCCAGCTGACCGACCAGGTATTCGTCGCCCCGCTGGCAATGCGCCAGCAGCGCGCACAGATTGCTCTGCGTGCCGGTGGGCATCCACAGCGCAGCTTCAAAACCAAGCAAGGACGCGATGCGCTCCTGCAAAGCATTGACGCTGGGGTCGTCGCCATACACATCGTCGCCCAGCGGTGCGGTCAGCATGGCCTGGCGCATGGCTGGCGTCGGCTGGGTGACGGTGTCGCTGCGCAGGTCGACCCTGCGACTGCCGGCCGGCAAGAGCGTGCTCATGCTTGCACCAGAAAGTTCTTGAGCATCGCGTGGCCGTGCTCGGTCAGGATCGACTCCGGGTGAAACTGCACGCCCTGAATGGCCAAATGCTTGTGGCGCACGCCCATGATTTCGCCATCATCGGTCCAGGCCGTGATCTCGAGTTCTGCCGGGCAGCTGGCGCGCTCAATCGCCAGCGAGTGGTAGCGGTTGACCGTGAAATGCGCAGGAAGACCGGCAAAAACACCTTGCTGCGTGGTGCTGATGACGCTGGTCTTGCCATGCATGAGTTGCCGGGCACGAACGATCTTGCCGCCAAACGCCGCGCCAATCGCCTGATGGCCCAGACAGACGCCGAGAATCGGCAACTGGCCGGCAAAGTGCTGGATGGCCGCCACCGAAATGCCCGCCTCGGCCGGCGAACAAGGCCCCGGCGAAACGACCAGGTGCGTGGGCGCGTGCGCGGCAATATCGGTCAGCGTGACCTCGTCATTGCGCACCACCGTGACCTCGGCGCCCAGCTCGCCCAAGTACTGCACGATGTTGTAGGTGAACGAGTCGTAGTTGTCGATCATGAGCAGTTTCATAGTCATTCCAGCCCCTCTTCGACCAGCTCGCTGGCACGGAGCAGCGCCCGCGCCTTGGCTTCGGTTTCTTTCCACTCCAGCTCTGGCACGGAGTCGGCCACAACACCGGCCGCTGCCTGCACGTAAAGCATCTGGTCCTTGATGATGCCGGTGCGAATCGCAATCGCCACATCCATGTCACCGGCGTAACTGAGGTAGCCGCAAGCACCGCCGTACAAGCCGCGCTTGC
Source organism: uncultured Burkholderiales bacterium (assembly GCA_903941205.1). Taxonomy (GTDB): domain Bacteria; phylum Pseudomonadota; class Gammaproteobacteria; order Burkholderiales; family Burkholderiaceae_C; genus Polaromonas. The sequence continues at coordinate 6,304 of CAJAOB010000161.1, forward strand.
TGGGCTCGAGCTGATCGATCAGCTCCATCGCATGCACCTTGGGCGCGCCCGTCAGCGTGCCGGCCGGGAAAGTCGCCTTGAGCACGTCCATGTTGCTCATGCCATCGAGCAGCACGCCCTCGACGTTGCTGACGATGTGCATCACGTGGCTGTACCGCTCAACGGCAAAAGCCTCGGTCACCTTGACCGAGCCAGTCTTGGCGATGCGGCCGATGTCATTGCGCGCCAGGTCAATCAGCATGACATGCTCGGCGCGCTCCTTGGGGTCGTTGATGAGTTCCTGCTCGACCGCCTTGTCGGCCTCGAGCGAGGCCGCACGCGGGCGGGTACCGGCCAGGGGACGGATCGTGATTTTCTGGCTTTCAACGCCGTCCACCAACGCTTTTTCCTGACGCACCAAAATCTCTGGCGAGGCCCCGACCACATGAAAATCACCGAAGTGGTAGTAGTACATATAGGGGCTCGGGTTGAGCGAGCGCAGCGCGCGGTACAGCGACAGCGGCGACTCCGTGTAGCGCTTCTTGATGCGCTGGCCGACCTGCACCTGCATGAAGTCGCCGCCCGCAATCAGGTCCTTGGCGCGCTCGACGGCAGCGATGTAGTCGGCCTTGGCAAACTCGCGCTCGGCCGGAAAACCCAGCGACGGCTTGACCACCGGCGCGCTCACCGAGTATTGCAACTGCTCCTTGAGTCCGCGCAGGCGTTTCTTGGCATTGGCATAGGCCTCGGGCGCGGCCGGATCAGCGTAAACGATCAGGTACAGCTTGCCCGAGAGGTTGTCGATGACAGCCAGTTCCTCGCACTGGAGCAGCAAGATATCGGGGCAGCCGAGCGTGTCAGGCGGGCAAGAGGCTTGGAGCTTTTTTTCGATGTAGCGCACCGTGTCGTAGCCAAAGTAGCCGGCCAGACCGCCGCAAAAACGCGGCAAACCCGGGCGCAAGGCCACCTTGAATCGCTTTTGGTAAGCCTCGATGAAATCCAGCGGATTCCGGCCCGATGTTTCAACCACCTTGCCGTCCGTCACCACCTCGGTCACGGCATCAGCGCCAAAACCGCGGGCCCGCAACAGTGTTCGCGCTGGCAGGCCGATGAAGCTGTAGCGAC
>CAJAOB010000162.1 GCA_903941205.1 uncultured Burkholderiales bacterium
ATGCGTCTGACCTCCGCACAAATCACGACCATCGAGAGCACGGCAAAGGCCCTGCTTGGAGAGGGCGCGAAGGTGTGGCTCTACGGCTCACGGCTCGATGACCAAGCGGCCGGCGGAGACATCGACTGACTGCTGCGTCTACTTTCTTCATGCTTCCAGCCAGAAACTTCAATGACCACTGCAAGGTCATGACCTGGCGGAGAACAGGAAGGACACGAAACTGTTTGAGACGCTGGCAGCCATTCACGAGCGCTTTGCCAAACTGCAAGACACCATGGGGGCCGCAATGCGGGACAGCCTGGTGCTGTCCGGAGAGAACGCCGACAGCTTCATGAAGGTCCTGGCCATCTTTGAGAAAGCCGGCGTTGTGCAATCGGTTGAGTCTTGGCAGATGGTCCGCGCGGCTCGAAATCTTGCAGCGCACGATGACGAAACCGACTATGCGGTGGTGGCGGAGCACTTCAACGCGCTGCATGCCCAACAATCAACGCTCTTCGAGACAGCTTACCGATTTTTGAGCTATGCCAGAGAGTCCCTGGGTGTGATCCCACTCAGTGGCGACTTTAGTCAAGAGTTCAATCAAATCACCCGAGGCGACTGACGCTTTGCCCCGCATGTTGGTCTAATGGCCATTGCCGCCCAGACTCCTGCATATGCTGCGACTTGAGGGCGAAGGCCTCATTCAAGCCAAGAGATTCACCTCTTTTTCGATTGACGCACATATATCGAGCAGCGTGTTGAAGTCGGGCTGACCGGCCGGAAGCAGGCCATCGTCGAGCATGGCCAGATAGTCCCGCTCCAGTGCGGTCCGGGACCTTCCCTCGGGGATCAAACGCAGACCACCGCCGCTTGCCTTGAAGTAATCGATCTGTTTTCCGGCCGCATCGTTTTCGGCAAAAAACATCGATTTGTGTTCGGCAACCTGGGTAGCCAGAGTACGGTCTTGGGCTGCCCGCCCCAAGAGTGGTGATTTTGTGAAGGCGGCCAGGTCATGCCAGTGGCGTGAATACCGGTCGCCGCGCAAACGACCTTGCAAGCAGTAAACGTGTGCAGCTGTTGCCTTTTCCCAAAAAGTGCGCTCGGCCTTCATCACGCGCGGTGTGGCGCTCGGAAATTCCAGCCCGTCAATCACGGCGGCCATGTCACAAACCACTTTTTTGAGCTCATGCGGTTCACCCGTCGATCGAGCACCGAACTCCAGCAACACATTGGCTGCTGCATATCCAGTGCCAGTTTTCAGCGCTGGGTAGGTCAGGACAAGTTTGTCCCTCGCCTCACCCGCCACATTGAGGTCGGCTTGCAGTCTGTCTTGGATCAATCCACGGTGCAACACAGGCACGACCGATGTTGCAATCCAGTCGGGCAAGCGACTACGAACAGCGGCACTGATCTTCTTTTCCTGACTGGCCGTCGGCGGTATCGGGTTACCTTCGCGCAGGACTTCCGGAGCCAGTGCCCGAATGTCGTGGGTCAGGTCGATGTCCTCGGAAAAACGGTCAATGAGCTGGTAGGCCTTTGAGAGCGAAGTACCGCCCTTGAAGGTCAGTGTCTGTCCCAGCGGCGATTCATAAAGCGTATGCAGCACCCAGACCACCCAGATGTCTTTCTCCAGCAAATGAGCCGGCCGACCCATGCGGCTGGCCGCGGTCTCCAGTGCTTCGCTTTGATCGTTTCGGCTGAGTTGAACCCAGGACTCAGCCATGATCAGCCATCTCGCTGACCACCCGTGCCATCCAATCTGGCAATGTGGATCGGGACGCACGCATGGCATGCCATTCTTCGGCTGCGATGCGATGGCGCAGTGCTTTCAGTGCTGCGCCAGCCTGCTCTGGGCCCAACCATGACAAGGCCCGGACCATGCGGCCAGCAGGACGCTTTCCGAACGCCAACTGCCACCGCTTGCCGTGCTTGAGTTCGACCACCCGTTGACCCAGGTGCAGCGTGCGCGAAGACCCAGAGGTCAAATACACCTCTCGGGTGGGCACTTGCGTCGTCAAGCCCAGTGCATTGGCCTCTGCCGCGCCATGGCTCACGACCACTTCACCGCTGGCGGCTTCTATGGCTTCAATCACGGCTTGGGTGGACGGCGGACGCACACCAAAGCGGCCGACGACCGGCCGCGTGTAAACACCGCGTCCAATCCGCAGGATCCGCCCTTCCTTTGCCAGGCGTGACAGGGTCTGATCCACGGCTGCGCGACTGGCCAAGTGCAGGAATTCCTTGGGCGACAGCAAGCCGCCCTCGGGCAAGGCCTCGGCGGTAGACAAGATGGATTCGGTCAAACGGCTCATGGCGTACGCTCGGAATGTCAGAATTATAGGTATGTTTCTGACAATCGGCAAGGACGTTTGATCGTCGTGATGCATGAAGGCCCCATCTCCACCCTGATCCCGCAAGGGGTCAAGTCCATCGCCGCGGTGGCGCCCACATCCTTTCGCAAGGCCCGCCTGCTCGCGCGATCGCCAAGGGTTTGCACGAATGTCCAAATGTTTGTACGGGTGTTCAATTTGGGCATGGACATGAGGGCCCGAGCCACCCGACCCGACCGCAAGGCCGCCATCTTGCTGGCGGCCGAAAAGCTGTTTGCTCAGCGGGGCTACCACGCGGTGACGATCCGCCAGATTGCCGATGAGGCGGGTGTGCCGCTGGCGCTGGTGGGTTACTACTACGGCCAAAAGCAGGCGCTGTTTGAGGCCATCTTTGCTCACTGGAACGGCACGATTGAAGAGCGCCTGCATGAGTTGCAGTTGGCGCGGCAGACAAGCGCGCCGCAGGCGCGGCTTGAGCGCATCGTCGAGGCCTTTGTCGGACCGGTGCTGCGCCTGCGCGACAGTGCCGAAGGCGAGTACTACGCCTTGCTGGTGGCCCGCGAGTTGGCGCACGCCACCGACGCTGCCGATCGAGTTTTGAAAACTTACTTCGACCCCCTGGCCCATGCCTTCATTGACGCGCTGGCCGAGGTGCTGCCGCAGGCCTCGCGCGCGCAGGTGGCCTGGGGCTACCAGTTTGCGCTGGGCGCGCTGGTACATCACATCAGCGACAAGCGGGTGTACCGCCTGTCGCTTGAGCGGAACACCCCCTGCGACCCGGCCGCTCGGCCGGCCCTGATCCATTTCATTGTGGGGGGGCTGAAGGCGGCCCTGCCATCGCTTCCTGCCGCATCGGCAGCTCTTTCAAAAACCCAAAGGAGACTTTCATGAAACGACGCACTTTGCTGTCCGGCGCCGCCGCTGCCGGTCTGACCGCCACCTGGCCGGCCCACGCGCAAACCACCAAAGTGGTGTTTGGCTACACCGCTGTGACCGACTTCAC
>CAJAOB010000163.1 GCA_903941205.1 uncultured Burkholderiales bacterium
AATCGCATCGGCCGCCAGCAAGTCTTTTTGCCGCGCAAAGTTCAGCTCGGCCTGCTGCAGCAAGGCCCGGCGCGAACCGAGCAAGGCTTCGGCGCTTTGCAAGGCCGCCTGCGCGTTGCGCAAATCGTTTTGCTGCTTGAGCGCATCAATCTCGGCAATCAGCTGGCCCTTCTTGACACTGTCACCCAGCGCCACATGCAAGGTCTTGATCTGCCCGGAAGCCTGCGCCCCCACGCTGACCTGCTTGAAAGCCTGCAACACCCCCGTCGCCAGCACCGACTGCTCCAGGTCCCCCAAGGCGGCCGTGGCCGTGACGAAAGCCGGCGGCTTGCTGGCCGGAAAAAAGTAGAGCTTGACGCCGACCGCGGCAGCGCCCAGCAGCAAAGCGGCCAGCGCGTAAGGCCAGCGCCTAAGGAAGCTGCGCACTTTCGACGGGCTTGAGGGCGGGGGCGGGGTGGCGATGGGCATGCGCTTCACTTTACAAGGCGGGCGGCTTGGCCGCCGGATGAGGCAGGCAAAGAGCGGGTAAAGCCAAGGCCCCGGGTGGCGAGCGCGTCTATGGGATCACCTGTCGAGTGACTGCGCGAGGGTGTCAATTCAATTCGGGCACTTGGCCTAGTGCAAGCTGCAAACTCTGGACACCTCGGTTTACAGTTTGACGCTAGCGCACTGCTGCGCTGTCGCCTCGCGCAGTGGAACCTCGCCACGGAGACCCTTTTCAACTGACCGAGAGTCTCAGAGGGGCTCGGGTTCCTGCATCCAGGCCGGGATGTCGCGCTGGCCGTGCAGCACGCGCCAGACATCGATGTGCGCTGGATGCTCGACGTAAAACACCAGGTGGGGATAGTGCGCCAGTGGCCAGAAGCGCAGGCCGGGCAGATTCAGCTCATGAGCGTAGCGGGGTGATCCGGTCGCCGGCTGGCGACTGATGTGCTTGAAAGCCTTCTCCAAGGCATCAATGAAGCCGAGCGCCGCAGCTGAAGCACCTTCGCTGAGGTAGTAGGCAATCGCGTCGTCGATGTCCCGGTTGGCCAGCTCACGCGGAACGACGAGCTTGGCCGTCACCCGCGAACGCCAACCTTGGCCGCCTTGCGCACCCGGTCACGCAGCCCTTCAAAGTAGGCCGGATCAGTCGCGGCCGCAGGGGCAGACGCCGCGCCTGCGAGCAGCAGGCCGCGCAGGCGCAGGCGATCCTGGTCCTTGCGGATCAGTTCACGCACGTATTCGCTGCTGGTGCCGTAGCTGCCTTGACTGACCTGTTCATCGACGAAGGATTTGAGCTTGTCGGGCAGGGATATGTTCATGGTGCTCATAGTCGAAGCTTAGTTTGTTTGGCAAAATTTGGCAAGATTCATGTTTTTTGAACGTGCAGCAGCAACCCTGTCTTCGATTTCAGTCATCGCTCCCGCGCAGCCCACTCCGAGTTGAATGACGGTCCGCGCATCGCCGGCCATTGACAGCGCTTACAAAGGCCAACGTAAAGCGCGGGCCTTTGTTTATTGACGATCCAAATTTGAATCAAAAGCCTTGATGGCGAGCGGATTAGGCGCTTGAAAATTGAGGACAGTACAAGGGGTAAGACTTTCACGACCGCTTGGATCGACGGAATTAAAGTCAGCTTCAAAGCTGCTTGGTAATCGAGGGGCGGTAATTTGTCGAGTCCGATAACAGGGACACGCGGCCTGTCCTTACACAAACAGACGACAAAACCACTCTCAAAAAGATTTCGGCCTTGATGGAGTCCGACCCTGGTCCGGGCACGCCAGCGGGCGATCGTCTGGACATGCTGGCCACGCTGGTAAAGGCCTTCAAGCCTACGAGGCGAGGCACCTGCCGATAACCCGTCAGATCCGGTGGAAGCCATCAAATTCCGGATGGACCAGAGCGGTCTGTCGGTCAAGGATCTTGAGCCGATCAATGGCAAGAGCAAGCGCGGCTGTGAGGTCCTGAACTGCAGGCGCCCGCTGCCGCTGACGATGAAGCGAAGACTGCACCAGAGCCCGGGCATCCCGGCCCATGTGCGGATCAGCGAAGCTGCGCTATCGCGACGGGCTTGAGGCGTGGGCGGCGCTGGCGGGGTGAACGGCGCAGCATTTGGCATGGATTTCACTGCTCAAGGCGCCGAAACCCTTCGGCGCTAAGCAGGCAAAGTGCCGGTAAAGACTTGAAACGCTGCAAGATTTCCGTTCACAATCTGTTGAGCTGTTGCCGGTAAGGCGCCGCGGTCCTGCGGGTCAGGGTTGGCGTCGGGGCCGGTGGCGAGACCTCCAACGGACTTTCAGGGTGTTCAAGATGTCCCCTTTTCACCGCATTAACTGCTTTTTCTGCGCATCAGTCGCTGTGCTGATATCCCCCTCGGGGGCCGCCTGGGCCCAGGCTCCGGGCGGCGACGGTAGCGGCACGGTCGGCATCACAGCGACGTCCCGGTCCGAGTACGCGGGCTCGCAGGGTCAGACGCTTTCCCTCAGGCCGTCCTTGAACTACCAATGGGCGAATGGCTGGTTTGCCGGTACTGAAAGAGGCGTTGGCTACGGCTTCGCTCCGAAGTCGGCGGGGCCGAGCCCTGCCGTCCAGTACGGTGTGCTGCTGGGCGCCGACCTCGGGCGAAAGGCCGGTGATTCGGACAGGCTCAAAGGCATGGGCGATGTGGATGCCAGGCCAGAGCTGGGCGGCTTCGTGAGCTATGCGCTGGCGCCACCGCTGCGCCTGACCTCGTCACTGCGCTACGGCAGCGGCAACAACAGCGACGGTGCCCAGCTGAACTTCAACGCTACCTACAGCATGGAAGTCGCCCCGGGCTGGCGCGCCAGCCTGAACGCGTCCACGAGCCTGGCGAACGCCAGCTATATGCAAAGCTACTTCGGCGTCAGCCAAACCCAGTCAGGCAGCAGCGGCTACGCGGTGTATTCTCCAGGCGCCGGCTTCAAGGATGTCAGCGGCGGCCTCACTCTGAGCTACCAGCTCAACCCCCGCACCAGCATCAACACCGGTCTGTCCGCCAGCGCCTTGCTCGGCGATGCTAGAACCAGCCCGTTGACGCAAAAACCCAACTCGATCTCGGGATCGTTGGGCCTTCGCTACGGCTTTTAGCCGCATTCACCAGCATTCAGCGGCATTCAGCCGGTCTTTCAGCGCATTGGCTCTAGCGGCGTTCAAGGCCGGGCGCCCGGCGGCCCGTTCCAAGTGGTCACCTACGGCCCCTGAGGCTCTTGGCCACCGCCCGACCTGACCCCAGCGTTTCGAGCGTTTCGCCGTCAGGCAAAGCCGAACCGCCGAGCGGACACAAGCCACCCCGCGGCATACACTTTGTCTTTGCAAGGCCGGCACGCGAAGTTGCATGTTGGCGGTCGCGCTGAAACAAGATGTCTGGAGACTCGCCATGAACGCCCCTTTGCCAGAGCACATCCGCAAGTCGCTGGAGACCGTCACGCTCGACGACAAATACAGCCTGGACTATGGCTACGCCTTCATGAGCGGCGTGCAGGCGCTGGTCAAGTTGCCGATGTTGCAGCGCCTGCGCGATCAGCAGCAGGGCAAGAACACGGCGGGCTTCATTTCAGGCTACCGCGGCTCGCCGCTGGGCGGCTATGACCAGGCCTTGTGGAAAGCCTCCAAGTACCTCAAGGCGCAGCACATCGTGTTTCAGCCGGGCGTCAATGAGGAGCTGGCCGCCACCGCTTGCTGGGGCACGCAGCAGCTGGGTTTTGCGCCGCCGGGCACCAACAAGTACGACGGCGTTTTTGGCATCTGGTACGGCAAGGGCCCGGGCGTGGACCGGACTTCGGATGTGTTCAAGCATGCCAACATGGCGGGCACCACGCCCTGGGGCGGCGTGCTGGCGGTGGCCGGCGATGACCATGTGGCCAAAAGCTCGACCGCCGCGCACCAGAGCGACCACATCTTCAAGGCCTGCGGGCTGCCGGTGTTCTTTCCGGCCAGCGTGCAGGAAATTCTCGACCTGGGTTTGCATGCGCTGGCCATGAGCCGGTATGCGGGCGTCTGGGCCAGCATGAAGACGATTCAGGAGATTGTGGAGTCCTCGGCCAGCGCGCTGATTGACCCCGGGCGCGTGCAGATCAAGCTGCCGACCGACTTTGCGATGCCACCCGGCGGGGTTCACATTCGCTGGCCCGATAGCGCGCTCGAGCAAGAGCAGCGCCTGTTCGACTTCAAGTGGTACGCGGCGCTGGCGTACATCCGCGCCAACCGGCTCAATTACAACGTGATCGAAGGACCGAACGACCGGCTCGGGCTGATCGCCAGCGGCAAGGCTTACAACGACACGCGCCAGGCGCTGGCCGATCTGGGGCTGGACGACGCCAGCTGCCGCCGCCTGGGTATTCGGCTGCACAAGGTCAGCGTGGTGTGGCCGCTTGAAGCGCAGCTCACGCGCGAGTTCGCCACCGGGCTGCAAGAGATTTTGGTGATCGAGGAAAAGCGTCAGGTCATCGAGTACCAGCTCAAGGAGGAGCTTTACAACTGGCGCGCCGATGTGCGGCCGAATATTCTGGGCAAGTTCAACGAGGTCGAGGGCGATTTCAGCGGCGGCGAATGGGGCATGTCCAACCCAGCCGGCAACACCTTGCTGCGCGCCAACGCCGACCTGTCACCCGCGCTGATCGCCAAAGCCATTGCCGCGCGGGTGAAGAAGCTGGGGCTGGACGCCGACACGCTGGCCCGCATCGATGCGCGGCTGGCGCTGATCGAGGCCAAGGAACGCGCCATGCAGGTGGTCGAGCTCAACGCCGATCGCACGCCCTGGTTTTGCTCGGGTTGCCCGCACAACACTTCTACCCGCGTGCCCGAGGGTTCGCGCGCCATGGCCGGCATTGGCTGCCACTACATGGTGTTGTGGATGGACCGCAGCACCATGGGCTTTACCCAGATGGGCGGCGAGGGCGTGCCCTGGGTCGGTCAACAGCCCTTCACCACCGACACGCATATCTTTGCCAACCTGGGCGACGGCACCTACTTTCACAGCGGCCTGCTGGCGATCCGCCAGAGCATCGCCGCCGGGGTGAACATCACCTACAAGATCTTGTACAACGACGCGGTCGCCATGACGGGCGGCCAGCAAGTCGGCGAGCGGCCCGAGGGCCATTCGGTGGCGCAGATCGCGCAGTCGATGCGGGCAGAAGGCGCCGTCAAAACCGTGGTGGTCACCGACGATCCTGACAAATACGAGAGCGTGACGCTGGCCGAGGGCGTGACCGTGCATCACCGCGACGAGCTGGACGCGATCCAGCGGCAGCTGCGCGAGATCAAGGGCTGCACCGTCATCATTTACGACCAGACCTGCGCCACCGAAAAGCGCCGCCGCCGCAAGCGCGGCACGCTGGTGGACCCGGCCCGGCGCGTGGTGATCAACCCGCTGGTCTGCGAAGGCTGCGGCGACTGCGGCGAGCAGTCCAACTGCCTGTCGGTCGAACCGCTGGAGACCGAGTTCGGCCGCAAACGGCAGATCAACCAGAGCAGCTGCAACAAGGATTTCTCTTGCACCAAAGGCTTTTGCCCGAGCTTTGTCACCGTGGAAGGCGGGCAGCTCAAGAAGAAAGCCAAGGCCGACGCGCGCCTGAACCCCTTTGACGACGCCGCACTGGGCGCGCTGCCCCTGCCGGTTCTTCCGGTGCTGCCGATGCTGGACGGCGCTGACGGCAGCAAGGGCAGCAAGGTCTGGGGCCTGGTCGTGGCGGGCGTGGGCGGCACGGGCGTCATCACCATTGGCCAGTTGCTGGGCATGGCGGCGCACATTGAAGGCAAGGGCATCGTCACACAAGACGCAGCCGGCCTGGCGCAAAAAGGCGGCAGCACCTGGAGCCACGTGCTGATCAGCCAGCGGCCCGGCGAGATTTGCACCACGCGCGTCGGCATGGCCAGCGCCGACCTGGTGATTGGCTGTGACCCGATCGTGGCCGCGCACAAGGAAACCATGCTGCGCATGCAGGCCGGCAAAACCCATGTGGCACTGAACGCGCACAGCGCGCCCACCGCGGCCTTTGTTCACCATGCGGACTGGCAAAACCCAGGCGGCGCCTGCCAAGCCGAGATCGCCAAGGCCGCGGGGGCCGAGCGCGTTGGCACCTTTGACGCCGACACCGCCGCCACCCGCCTGATGGGCGACAGCATTTACGCCAACCCGATGCTGCTGGGCTACGCCTGGCAACGAGGCTGGATTCCGCTGGGCCTCGAGTCCATCCTGCGCGCCATCGAGCTCAACGCCGTGGCGGTGGACAACAACAAGGCCGCATTCTTATGGGGCCGGCGCGCCGCCTGCAATCTGGCGTCTGTGCAAAACCTGTATGCGCCCGCGCAAGTGGTCAGCATGCCGGCACCGCGCCAGGGGCTGGATGCCTTGGTGGCAAAGCGCGTCGAATTTTTGACGGGCTACCAGAACGCCGCTTACGCGGCGCGCTACGCCGCCTTGGTAGCCCGCGTGCAAGCCGCCGAAGAATGCTTGCCCGAGGCGGTACGCGGCAAAAACCTGCTGAGCCAGGCGGTGGCGCGAGGGCTCTTCAAGCTCATGGCCTACAAAGACGAGTACGAAGTGGCGCGGCTGCACACGCAAACCGGTTTTGAGAAACAGATTCAGGCCATGTTTGAAGGCGACTTCAAGATCAACTACCACCTGGCACCGCCGCTGCTGGCCCGCCGCAACGACAAGGGCGAGTTGCAAAAGCGCCAGTTCGGCCCGTGGATGGCCAGCGCCTTCAGGCTGCTGACGCGCCTCAAGGGC
>CAJAOB010000164.1 GCA_903941205.1 uncultured Burkholderiales bacterium
CTTGGTGGTCGGGGCTGGGCTGGCGCTTGGCCGCTAGCGCGCACCCAGCCCGCCCTGGCAAGCCAACCATAATCGCTCGCATGGAAACCAAATGGTTGGAAGATTTCGTCAGCCTGGCTGAAACCCGGAGTTTCAGCCGCTCGGCGCTGCTGCGCCATGTCACGCAGCCGGCTTTCTCGCGGCGCATCCAGGCGCTCGAAGCCTGGGCCGGCACCGACCTTGTTGACCGCAGTTCCTACCCCACGCGGCTCACGCCGGCTGGTGAGACGCTTTATGCGCAAGCGCTGGACATGTTGCAAGGCCTGCAATCGACCCGGGCCATGTTGCGCGGCTACACGGCCGTCGGGCAGGACGTGGTCGAGTTTGCCGTGCCGCACACGCTGGCCTTCACCTTCTTTCCCGCCTGGGTCAGCAGCCTGCGGGAGAAATTCGGACCACTCAAAAGCCGGCTCATTGCCCTGAACGTGCATGACGCCGTTTTGCGCCTGGTCGAGGGCAGTTGCGATTTGCTGATCGCCTACCACCATGACTCCCAGCCTTTCCAACTGGACCCCGACCGCTACGAGATGCTCACGCTCGGGCAGGAGGTGCTGGCGCCTTACGTCAAGCCGGCGGCCGATGGTTTGCCGCTGTACGCCTTGCCGGGGCAGGCGGATCAGCCTCTGCCTTACCTGGGTTACGCGCCCGGCGCCTACCTCGGGCGCGTGGTCGAGTTGCTGCTCAAGCAATCGAGCGCCGCGATTCATCTTGACCGCGTTTATGAAACCGACATGGCCGAAGGACTCAAGGCCATGGCGCTCGAAGGCCACGGCATCGCGTTTTTGCCGCTCAGCGCGGTCAGGAAAGAAGTGCGCGCCAGAAAACTCGTGAGCGCCGGCGTCGGCCTTGAAATGCTGATGGAGGTGCGGATTTACCGCGAGCGCCCGACCGGCCGCGCCGTGCCCAAAAGCCAGGCCCAGGCGCTGTGGAATTACCTGCAAACGCAGACCGGCCCAAGGTCCGCAGGAAAAGCTGGGACTAGTGTTAACCCTTAGCAGGTATGCCAAAGGCGCATAAAGTGGCGCCCAACTCGGCATTGGCACGATGAGTTCATAAGTATTAAAGTCTGCAGCTCCCGAGGGTGATTTGCGCTTTTTTAGTTTAAAAGTACGCGTTCTTGAAACCTTGCGAACCGTGCTTTGCTTAACCGCTGCTTGTGCCTTGCCAGTGAAAGCGCCTCCGCCGGGTCAGAAACCCGGGTCTCAGGCGTGTACAGACCCGGGGCGCTGCTTCTGTCGGGCATTCCGGCGAGCCCAGAGCTTTTTTCTTGTTTCGTCTTTTTTCATTCACAGGGGAGTTTTTTATGAAATTCAAATTACTTGCTTTGTCTTTGGCCCTGACCGCTGTGGTCCCCGGTCTGGGCCTCGCGCAGTCCGTCGATACGGTCGCCAAGGCCAAGGCCTCGGGTGTGGTCACCATGGGCGTTCGCGACTCCTCGGGCGCGCTCTCTTACACGCTGGGCGACGGCAAATATGCAGGTTTCCATGTCGAGATTTGCCATCGAATCCTGGCCAACCTTGAAAAATCGGTGGGCCGCAAGCTGGAGGTCAAGTACCTGCCGGTGACCTCGCAAAACCGCATCCCCCTGGTGCAAAACGGCACCGTGGACATCGAGTGCGGTTCGACCACCAACAATGCCACGCGCCAAAAAGACGTGTCCTTCCTGCCCACGACCTTCGTGGAAGAAGTGCGCATCGCGGTCAAGGCCAACTCCGGCATCACCTCGATCAACCAACTCAATGGCAAGAACGTGGCCACGACCACCGGCACCACCTCGGTACAGACCCTGCGCAAAAATGAGCGCGCCAGCGGCATTGATTTCAAGGAAGTATTTGGCAAGGACCATTCCGACAGCTTCCTGCTGCTCGAATCCGGCCGCGCCGAGGCTTTCGTCATGGACGGCGCCATCCTCGCCGGCAATATCGCCACCGCCAAGGTCCCAGCAGATTTCAAGATCGTCGGCGAAGTCCTGAGCGTCGAGCCGATCGCCATCATGGTCCGCAAGGACGATGCCGCCTTCAAGAAGATCGGTGACGACACCGTCAAGGACATGCTCAAGTCCGGCGAAGTGGCCAAACTATGGGACAAGTGGTTTCTGCAGCCCATCCCGCCGAAAAACACCCGCGTGGGTTACACCGCCAGCGAGAGCACCAAGGCGGCATGGAACGCGCCCAATGACAAGCCCATGGAAGATTACGCGAAAAAGTAATCGCTGGCCGTGAGCCAGACCACAAACCCCGTCCGGTGTTCTTCGGCGGGGTTTGTCCTTTATTGGCAGCTGTTTTTCCCCTCAAGGTTTGAAGTAATTTTTGGCATCGGAGCGCGCATGACCTGGGACTGGCAAGTTTTTCTGAATGACGACGGAAGCGGCAGGACCTATCTGGCGTGGATGTTCAACGCCTGGGGTTGGACGCTGGCAGTCGCCGCTTGCGCCTGGGTGGTCGCCATGGTCACAGGCAGTGTCGTTGGCACCGTGCGGACTTTGCCCAACAGCCCCTGGCTGACGCGCCTGGCCAATGTCTGGATCGAACTTTTTCGCAACGTGCCGCTGCTGGTGCAAATTTTCCTTTGGTATTTTGTGGTGCCCAAGGTGTTTCCGTTCATGCAGAAGGTGCCCAGTTTTTTGCTGGTGGTGCTGGCCCTGGGCTTTTTTACCTCGGCGCGCATTGCCGAGCAGGTCCGGGCGGGCGTTCAGTCCTTGCCGCGCGGCCAGCGTTATGCCGGCATGGCCATGGGTTTTACGACCGCGCAAACCTACCGCTATGTGATCTTGCCCATGGCTTTTCGGATCATCTTGCCGCCGCTGACCAGCGAGTCCATGAACCTCTTGAAGAACTCGTCGGTGGCTTTTGCCGTGTCGATCGCCGAGCTCACGATGTTTGCCATGCAGGCGCAGGAAGAAACCTCGCGTGGCATCGAGATTTACCTGGCGGTCACGCTGCTTTATGCCATTTCGGCCTTTGCCGTGAACCGCGCCATGTCGATGGTTGAAAGACGGGTCCGGATTCCCGGCTACATCGTTGCCGGCGCCCCGGGCGGAGGTCACTGAGATGTTCGGCCTTGACCTCACATTCCTGAACTGGGACATCATCTCCAAGTTCGTCATCAAGGGCTTCATTTTCAGTGTGGAGCTGACCGTGATTTCCACCATCGGCGGCATCTTGCTGGGCACCGTGCTGGCGCTGATGCGCTTGTCGGGCAGCCGGTTTTTAACCATCCCGGCCACGTTTTATGTCAACGGCATGCGCTCGGTGCCGCTGGTCATGGTGATCCTGTGGTTCTTTTTGCTCATGCCCAGCTGGTTTTTCAGCTTGATTCCCGGCGGCGCCAACAACCGCTCGGAAATCTCCGCGATCATCACCTTTGTGGCTTTCGAGGCCGCGTATTTCAGCGAAATCATGCGCGCCGGCATTCAGTCGATTTCCCGCGGCCAGGTCAACGCCGGGCAGGCGCTGGGCATGACTTATGCGCAGAACATGCGACTGATCGTGCTGCCGCAGGCCTTTCGCAACATGCTGCCGGTGCTGCTGACGCAAACCATCATCTTGTTTCAGGACACCTCGCTGGTTTATGCCATTGGCGCTTATGACCTGCTCAAGGGCCTAACCACCGCTGGCAAGATCTACGGCCGCCCGGAAGAGGCTTATTTGCTGGCTGCGGTGGTGTATTTCGTCATTTGCTTTGGCCTGTCTTACCTGGTCAAGAAATTGCAAAACAAGATTGCCATCATTCGCTGAACCACCGGCTGACCTGGCCCGAGACAGAACCCGCCGACAAGATTGACCCCCGCGCCAACCCTGGCGCAGAGAAAGAACGAGAAAAGAACGAGATGATCGAACTCAAGGACGTTTCCAAATGGTATGGCGCCGTACAGGTGCTCAGCAACTGCACCACCAGCATCCAAAAAGGTGAGGTCGTGGTGGTCTGCGGCCCTTCCGGCTCGGGCAAGTCGACGCTGATCAAAACCATCAATGCGCTCGAACCTTTTCAAAAGGGCGAGATTTATGTAGACGGGCAGGCCGTGCATGACCCCAAGACCAATCTGCCCAAGCTGCGCAGCCGGGTCGGCATGGTGTTTCAGAATTTCGAGCTGTTTCCGCACCTGAGCGTGACCGAAAACCTGACGCTGGCGCAAATCAAGGTGCTGGGCCGCAATCCCACAGACGCCCTGGCGCATGGTCTGAAGTACCTGGACCGCGTGGGCCTGATGGCGCACAAGGACAAGTTTCCGGGCCAGCTCTCCGGTGGCCAGCAGCAGCGTGTGGCGATTGCCCGTGCGCTCAGCATGGACCCCATCGCCATGCTGTTTGACGAGCCCACTTCCGCGCTCGACCCGGAGATGGTCGGCGAGGTGCTTGACTGCATGATGGGCCTGGCCATGGACGGCATGACCATGATGGTGGTGACGCACGAGATGGGCTTTGCGCGCAAGGTCGGAAGCCGCGTGATCTTCATGGATGTCGGCGGCCGGATTCTGGAAGATTGCTCCAAGGACGAATTTTTCAGCCGTCCGGAAAACCGCCAGACGCGCACCAAGGATTTCCTCAACAAGATCTTGCAGCACTGAGCCGCGGACCTCAGCGCGCAAGCGAAGGCCGGGTTCGTCGCTTGAGCGGCCCGCCAGAAAAGCAAGGTTCCACGGCTTTTTTCCGGCATGACCGACCCGGCTGAAAGCCCGCGCGATTTTGGGACAATGCGGGCATGACTTCAGACCTGCGATCCGCTTCCCCCGCCTCATTGACCATCACCCGCCCCGACGACTGGCACTTGCATGTGCGCGACGGCGAGGCGCTGGCGACCGTGGTGCCGCACACGGCAGCGCAGTTTGGCCGCGCCATCATCATGCCCAACCTGCGCCCGCCTGTGACCACGGCGGCGCAAGCGCTGGCCTACAAGGAGCGCATTCTGGCGGCCGTGCCGGCAGGCGTGTCTTTTGAGCCCTTGATGACGCTGTACCTGACCGACAACTTGCCGCCCGATGAAATCAGGCGCGCCAAGGACGCGGGTGTGCTTGCCGCCAAGCTCTATCCGGCTGGCGCCACCACCAACAGCGACGCCGGCGTGACCGACTTGCGCAAGACCTACGCCACCCTCGAAGCCATGCAAAAACACGGCTTGTTGCTGCTGGTGCATGGTGAAGTCACCAGCCCGGACATTGACCTGTTTGACCGCGAGGCGGTGTTCATTGACCAGCAACTGATTCCGCTGCGCCGGGATTTTCCGGAGCTCAAAATTGTGTTTGAGCACATCACCACGCGGGAGGCCGCGCAGTATGTGGCGGATGCTGACCGTTTCACCGGCGCCACCATCACGGCCCACCACTTGCTCTACAACCGCAACGCGATTTTCACGGGTGGCATCCGGCCGCATTACTACTGCCTGCCCGTGCTCAAGCGCGAAGCGCACCGGCTGGCGCTGGTGCAGGCCGCCACCAGCGACAACCCACGTTTTTTCCTGGGCACCGACAGCGCGCCGCATCCGGCGCATTTGAAGGAACATGCCAGCGGCTGTGCCGGCTGCTACACCGCCCATGCCGCCATGGAGCTTTACGCCGAAGCCTTCGATGCGGCGGGTGCAATCGACAAGCTCGAAGCCTTTGCCAGCTTTAACGGCCCTGATTTTTATGACTTGCCGCGCAACACCGGCACCCTCACGCTGAGCCGCCAAAGCTGGACACCGCCTGAGAGCTTCGCCTTTGGCGGCGCCGAACTCAAGCCGCTGCGCTCGGGCGAAGCCTTGCCCTGGAAAGCCGGTTCAGCGGCGTGAGCCTCAAGCCAGGCGCGCAGAGTGCCGGCAAACCGCCTGGCGCGGCCGGGCCGCTCAGCGCGCTCTCCGACATCGACTGGCAGCGACCCTGGCTCTCGCCCTGGCGCGCCGAAGCGCCCGCCATCCAGGCCCGGCTCGACGCCGGCCAGTCGGTGGCCGAGCTGCTCAATGCCTTGAACGAGGCGGCGTTGCCGCCCCGTGCGCCCGTGCGCTTTGTGCCCCAGTCGGCGCTGCCCGAGGGCCAGGCTTATGAGCAGTTCATTTTTGCAAACCGGCAGGTGCCCACGCGCGAGAACCTGCACGACTTGTTCAATGGCTTGTGCTGGTTGCGGTTTCCAGAGACAAAGCGCCGGCTCAACGAGTTGCAGGGGGCGCAAATCGCTAGCGCCGGGGTCCGGCCTTTGCGCGGCGCGCTGCGTGATGCGCTGACGGTGTTTGACGAAAACGCCGCCCTGCTGCTGGCGCCGCAGCCGCTGTGGGATGCCTTGCTGGCCCGCCAGTGGCAGCGGCTTTTCGTCGAGCTGCGCCCGCTGTGGCGCCAAGCCCGTTTGCAGCTGTTTGGCCACGCCTTGCTTGAAAAGCTGGTGCATCCGCGCAAAGCCATCACCGCGCACGTCTATCTGGGGCCGCCGGCGGGGCTGTCTATGGAACTTCTGGACCGCTGGGTCGCAGGCGACCTCCACGCTGCCAAACTGGCGGCCAAACCCTTTGTGCCGCTGCCGGTGCTCGGTGTGCCGGGCTGGTGGGCTGACAATGAAGAGGCCTCTTTTTATGACGACCCGGGGGTGTTCAGGCTGCCCCGGCCCGGCCCTTGAGAAAACCTGACACGGCGTGTGGCAATCTCGCGGGTCAGCCCCGCCTGTCTGCCGGCTTGATATGGTCGGGCCTGTCCCCATTTGACTGGTTTGGCGGGTTCTGGTTCGTAGTGCCCGAGCAACTGCCAAATGTGCCCCCCGTTTTCATCCAACGAACAAGAGTTACCGAAAGAGATCACTGATATGAAGCGCATCTTATTGTTTGTCCTGACCAACCTTGCCGTGGTCGTGGTGCTGGGCATCGTCGCCAATTTGCTGGGGGTGAACCGGTTTCTCACCGCCAAC
>CAJAOB010000165.1 GCA_903941205.1 uncultured Burkholderiales bacterium
CGCGTCAGCGAAGAAGACGAGCGCGAAGGCCTGGACATCACCTCGCACGGTGAAACAGCCTACAACCGCTGAGTATTGACGGCTCATCGTTGATCAGAACCCCCCCTCAAGCAGCCACGGCAACCGCAAGGTCTGCCGGGGTTGATTGAAGTCAGAGAGTCTCCATTTGGATGTTCAGCCCGCCGGCGCAAGTTGGCGGGCTGTTTTTTTGCAGGCGCTGCGCAGGCACAAAAAAAAGCCACCTGAGGGTGGCTGGGTCGGCAAGCAATGTTGCTTAGAACTTGAATCCGACGCCGAAGGTGAAACCGTTCGCCTTGAACCCATCCTTGCTCAAATACTGCATGTAATCTGCGTTAAATGATGTTGTGGGATTGATGGCGTAGCTCATGCCGGCGCCGAAAGACAAACTGCTCTCTTTGCTTGTTTCGGAGCCGAAGCCAGTCACGGTGGTGGTGCCCTTGACCTCTGCAAAGCCAACCCGGCCAAAGACCTCGACTTTTTCGTTGAGCTTGGTTTTGGGTTTGAGGTAGACGCCAAAGACGCTGTCGATCGCCAGTTTGGCGCTTGAGAGGTTGACACCCTTTACCTTTATCGTGTCATCGCTCATGCCGAAGCCAACCAACGCTTCAATCGCAAGATGGGGGTTGAGCTCGTAGCCGAGAATGCCCCGGATGGCTGAAGGTGACGATTCAATGCTGGAACCGCCGGAATTGTCTTTGGCGGTCACGGAGGTGTAGCCAATTTCACCGTAAGTTTGGGCTTGCGCGCCAACGGTAGCCAGGGCGATGGTGGCAACGATAATCAGTTTTTTCATGTTGGATCCTTGTTGATGATCAAGTGATTTGTCCCGGCGACGTTCCTTAACAAATTTCTCGATTTCAATAGATATCTATAAATTTGAAGGTTTCCGGGATGCGGACTGGAATTCCTTCCTAGTACTATGGTACTGAAATTTAAAGATATACAGCATTAAGTTAATATTTTTTTACCAGTACGTACCGTGATTTACCGATCACTCACTATCAAAGCGTCTGGCCTCCTCGAGCAGGCGCTTTGACACGCCCAGCCGCGGCGACCCCTTCGCCTCCAACACCGCTCCTCAACACCATGACCTGGCAAACCATCGTTTCCCGTCCCGACGAACTTGGCGAATCGCCCTTTTGGCATGCGGCCGAAGGCCGGCTTTATTGGCTGGACATCCCTGGGCGCCAGTTGCAGCGGCTGCATCTGGCCAGCGGCGCGGTCGAGCGCTGGGCCATGCCTTCCGAGCCCGGCTGCATGGCCCCGGCGTGGAGCGCCGGACGCCCGGCCGGGCTGGTGGTGGCGCTGCGCAGCGGTATTTACCGCGCGCGCGAGTGGGGCGGCGAGCTGCGGCTGATCGTGGCGGCACCCTACGACCCGGCCACCACGCGTTTTAACGACGGCAAGGCCGACCCGCTGGGGCGTTTCTGGGCCGGCACGATGTACGAGCCGCGCCACCCCGCGCTGGCGCAACTCTGGGCACTGGACTGCCGCGGCCTGGCGCCGGCGCTGGACTGCAAGGCCGACGGCGTGACCACGGCCAACGGACTGGCTTGGTCGCCCGACGCGCGCACCCTGTACTGGACGGACACGCCCAGCCACACCATCCGCGCCTGGGACTGGGACGCCAACAGCAACACCTTGAGCCGGCCGCGCGTGTTCGCCAGCTGGCCGGCCAAGCCAGCGCATTGGCGGCCGGGTTTGCCTGAGAACGGCGCTTATGCCGGCCGGCCCGATGGCGCCGCGGTCGATGTGCAAGGCAACTATTACGTGGCCATGTACGAGGGCGCTCAGGTGCTCAAGCTCTCGCCCGACGGCCAGACGCTGGCGCAATGGTCGCTGCCGGCGCAATGCCCGACCATGCCCTGCCTGGGCGGCGAAGACCTTCAAACCTTGTTCGTGACGACCGCCCGCCATGGTCGCCCGGCCGCCGAACTGCAGGCCTTCCCGGACTCGGGCTGCGTCATGGCCATGCGCGTCGAGGTGCCGGGGCTGCCGGTGAATTTTGTGCGCGACGGCGCGGCTTGAACACCAGCGGCCCGGCGCGCGGCCCGCAAAAATGCGAACAAGTGCCGTTCAAAAAAATCAAACTCCGCAAAGCCCGAGCCGCTTACCATGCAAGCCATGGACTTTGACCTTGCCCCACAAGCTGCCGGCCCCGGCGCTGACGATTCCCAAGATGTGAACGAGGAACTCGCTGCCCGAGTGCGCGAGGCAGGTCGAAACGGTGCCCGCCTGCGCTTGCGCGGCGGCGGCAGCAAGGATTTTTACGGCGAGCCCTTGGCCGGCGAGCCGCTGGACCTGAGCGCTTGCCAAGGCGTGGTCAGCTACGAGCCGAGCGAGCTGGTGGTGACCGTGCGCGCCGGCACCCCGCTGGCTGAAGTTGAAGCCCTGCTGGCCACGCAGGGCCAGTGCCTGCCTTTCGAGCCGCCCCACTTTGGCCCCGGCGCGACCGTGGGCGGCATGGTGGCCAGCGGCCTGAGTGGTCCGGCCCGCGCCAGTGTGGGCGCGGTGCGCGACTACATGCTGGGCGTACAGCTGATCAATGGCCGCGGTGAACAGCTGACCTTTGGTGGCCAGGTCATGAAAAACGTGGCCGGCTACGACGTGTCGCGTTTGCTGGCCGGCTCGATGGGCACGCTGGGCTTGCTGCTGGAGGTCTCCCTGAAGGTCTTGCCGGTCGCGCCTGCCGAAGCCACCTTGCGCTTGGCCGGTCTGGGTCAGTCAGCTGCGCTGGATTTGCTCAACCGCTGGGGCGGCCAGCCGCTGCCGCTCAATGCCAGCTGCTGGCTGCACGACACCACGGACCGGACCGCCGGCGAGGATGTCTTGAGCCATGTTTTGTATGTGCGCCTGCGCGGCGCAGTGGCGGCGGTCGAGGCGGCCTGCACGCGCATGAGCGACGAGGTCAGCGCCCTCGGCGGCCAGGCCAGCCGGGTCGACGCGGCCCAGGCCGGCGCAGACTGGAACGCCTGCCGCGAGCAAACCCTGCCGTTTTTTCAGGCACCGCCTGCCGGGATGGCCGCACACGGCACCGAGCTGTGCCTGTGGCGACTGAGCGTGCCGCAAACCACCCCTGTGCTGGCGCTGCCGGCGGTGGCCTCGTCGCCCTTCATCGAGTGGCACGGGGCTTTGCGCTGGGTCTGGGCGCCTGCCAGCGCCGCGGCGCTGCTGCGCAACGCGGCGCAAAAAGCCGGTGGCCACGCCACGCTCTTTCGCTCGTCGGCGCGGGCCGATGCCGACAAGGCAGTGGGCGCGTTCACGCCGCTGCCGGCGGTCCAGCAACGCATCCAGCGCGAACTGCAAAAGCAGTTTGACCCGGACGGCGTGTTCCGCACCGGCCGTCTTTTCGCCGGCTGAGCCCATGCGCAGGCTGTTCCATCTGGCGGGCCAGCGCTGCAAGGCTGGC
>CAJAOB010000166.1 GCA_903941205.1 uncultured Burkholderiales bacterium
AATCACAATCAGACTAGGTAGATGACTAGTTCAGAGGGGGTTGAGATGCACACATGGCCAGTACAAGACGCGAAAGCGCGGTTCAGTGAATTTTTGGATGCTTGCCTGCTGGAGGGGCCTCAAATGGTCACCCGGCGCGGCGCTGAGGCGGCCGTGCTGGTGCCAGTGCAGGAGTGGCGGCGTATGCAGTCGGCAGCGCGCCCCTCGTTGAAGCAACTGCTGCTGTCAGACCAAGCCCGTACCGACCTGACCGTTCCACCACGGGGGCAAGCCAAGCGCCGGCCCGTGGAGCCGATGCTGTGACGCAGCGGTATTTGCTGGACACCAACGTGGTGTCTGAATTGCGCAAGCCGCGCCCGCACGGGGGTGTGGTGGCTTGGCTGCAATCGCTGGATGACGCACAGCTTTACGTGTCGGCAGTCACCTTGGGCGAAATCCAGGCAGGCATCGAGATGACGCGTGAGCAAGACCCTGTGAAGGCTCAGGAACTTGTAGACTTGCTGGCCTTGATGGCGGGCGCGTACAACGTTTTGCCCATGGACGCAGCAGCATTCACCGCTTGGGCGCGGTTGATGCACCGAAAATCAGACACGCTGTATGAGGACGCCATGATTGCCGCTACCGCGAAGGTGCATGGTCTGACCATCGCCACCCGAAATGTGGCGGATTTTCAGGCCTTGGGGTTTGAGGTGTTGAATCCTTTTACTGCTGCGTAATTAAATCGGTACGCACTGCGCGGCAGTGAAGCCGTCTAAATAAACCCCGTTTAAAACAACTGGTCGTTGTAGGGCGGCGGGGCGCTTTCTTCCGCGCTCGCACCCGCTGCTGCGGCGGCTTGTTCCAGCGCCGCCACGTCTTCAGCCTTAGCAAGCGTGCCCACGCGCACGCCCAGCAGCCGCAGCCGCTGCGCCAGCGGCACCCGCTTGAGCAGCAGCCCGGCGTTGTGGCGAATGGTCTGTGCATCGGCCGTGTAGTGCGCCAGCGTCTGGTCACGCGTGACGCTTTTAAAGTCGTCGTAGCGCAGCTTGATGCCGATGGTCTTGCCCACGTAACCCTTGCGTTGCAGGTCTTCGGCCACCTTCTCGCACAGCCGCGTGAACACCTCGCCCAGCGCCGCCTTGTCGCGCACGGCGTGCAGGTCACGCTCAAACGTGGTTTCGCGACTCATGGAAACCGGCTCGCTCTCGGTCACTACAGGCCGGCTGTCGCGGCCCCAGGCGGCTTCGTGCATCCACGCGCCCGTGGCCTGGCCAAAGTTGTCAATCAGCCAGCCGACTTCTTGCGCCGCCAGCTCGCCAATGGTGTGAATGTGCAGGCGCTTCAGCTTCTCGTCAGCCTTGGGGCCAATGCCATTGATCTTGCGGCAGGCCAACGGCCAGATCAGGCTTTGCAAGTCAGCCTCGTGCACGATGGAAATGCCGTTGGGCTTGTTGAACTCGCTGGCCATTTTGGCGATCAGCTTGTTGGGCGCCACGCCCACCGAACAGGTCAGGCCGGTCTTTTCAAAAATGCTGCGCTGAATCAAGCGCGCCAGTGAGCGCCCGCCCTCACGCTGGCCGCCGGGCACATTGGTGAAGTCGATGTACACCTCGTCAATGCCCCGGTCTTCGACCAGCGGGGCGACTTCGCGAATCGCTTCTTTGAAAGCTCGCGAGTACCGGCGCACCTCGTCAAAATCCACCGGCAACACAATCGCTTCGGGGCACAGTTTGGCCGCCTTCATCAGCCCCATGGCCGAGCCCACACCAAACTGCCGCGCCGCATAAGTCGCCGTGGTGATGACGCCGCGGCCCACATAGTCCTTGAGGCGCGGAAAGTCTTCCAGCGGAATAAAGCATAGCGCCCGCTCGCCATGCTTGACCAGTAAAGCATCATCCACCGACCGCCGCCCACCGCCAATCACCACCGGCAAGCCCTTGAGCTGCGGATAGCGCAGCAACTCGATAGACGCAAAAAAAGCATCCATGTCGAGGTGCGCAATACGGCGTACGGGTTCAGTGGTCATCGCAAGGATGAAAGCATAGCCCGTCACGCGCCGATGGATCCCCGCCGTCGCGAGGATGACGCGGGGAATGATGAATCCCCACGTGCGCGAGGATGACGCGCGGAATGATGAATTTCCGCGTGCGCGAGGATGATGCGGGGAGTGATGAAGCCCCGCGTACGCGAGGATGACGCGGGGAATGACGGATGCACGCTCTGCGACCAAGCCGAGGGCCGGGCTTGCGGCTTGCTCCCTCCCCCTCTGGGGGAGGGTTGGGGTGGGGGCCCGCC
>CAJAOB010000167.1 GCA_903941205.1 uncultured Burkholderiales bacterium
ATCGTCTTGTCAGCCCGCGAAATGGGCCGCATCTTTCACGCCAAAGGGGTCGAGCGCCTGGTCCGCAACGAACTCTGGAAAAACCGTTCGCCCGAGCGCTTTTATGACGCCGTGGAATGGCTCTACGGCTGGAACCTTCAGAACTGCCTTGACCATTGATCCTAAATTTTTAATAAATCAAAACGAGACACGATATGAAAAGACTGAAACAACACCTGATTTCGAAAGTAACTTGTGCAGCCGCAACGCTGGCCGCATTTTGTGCGCCGGCGCCGGCGCAAACCGTCAGCAATTTCCCCACCAAGCCCGTGACCATCGTGACTGCTTTTGCGGCGGGCAGCGGCCCGGACGCCGTGTTGCGCCAAGTCTCAGAGAAGCTGTCACGACTCTGGAGCCAGCCCGTCTTGATCAGCAACAAGCCCGGGGGTGGCGGCTTCATTGCCATCGAGGCGACCCAGCGCGCCGCCGCTGACGGCTACACCCTGCTGCAGCTTGACAGCGAACACCTGGCGGCCCTGCCGCATCTCTACAAAAGCAAGGGGTACGTGACGCTGAACCACTTTGACCCGGTCGCCCCGCTGTTCAGAACGCCCTTCTTCGTGGCCGTTCCCAGCGACTCCAAATGGCAGAACATGAAGGACCTGGCAAGCGCTGCCGCAGCCGCGCCGAACAAGGTCAGCTTTGGCTCCTGGGGCGTCGGCAGCCCCGGCCACCTCGGGGGCGAGTTTCTGGAGCTGCAAACCAAAACCGAGATGACCCATGTGGCGTTTCGGGAAGTCTCGCAACTCTTTAGCTCGGTGGGCAGCGGCGACGTTCAATGGAGCTTTGCCAGCTTGCCTTCGAGCCAGGGCATTTACAAGGCCGGCAAGCTGCGCTACATCGCTGTCGCGGCAGCCAAGCGGGTCCCGCAAATGCCGGATGTTCCTACCGTGGGCGAAGCAGGTGGTCCCGCCGGTTTTGAAGTCAACTCCTTTGTGTCACTGCTGTCGCCCAAGGGTCTGCCTAACGATGTCAAAAGCAAGATTCACGCTGATGTGTTGAAAGTACTTGCCGATCCGGACGTGAAGGCCCGGTACAACACCTTTGCGTTCGAAACCATCACCTGGAAGCCCGAGGAGATTCGCAAGAACGCCGAGGCCAAGGGGAAGATTTACGAAGAGCTGGTCAAGCGCAAAAACATCAGCCTGGATTGAGTAAGCCATGACCGAACTCGGACGCCTAGAAGACCTGCCGGCTGACTATGTCGCGGCACTGACGGCGCAAAACCTGGTGCCGCTGTGGCCGCATCTGCGCGGCGTCATGCCCGCCGGCAAGCCCGCGCCCAACACGCGCGCCACGCACTGGCCCTATGCCGCCATCCGGCCCTTGCTGATGCAAGCCGGCGAACTCACACCCATCGAAAAGGCCGAGCGCCGCGTGCTGGTGCTGGCCAATCCGGGGCATGGCCTGAACAAGATGCAGGCCAGCGCCGCCATGTACCTGGGCATGCAACTGCTGCTGCCCGGCGAATGGGCGCCAGCGCATCGCCACACGCCCAATGCCGTTCGCATGGTGGTGGAGGGTGAGGGGGCCTGGTCCACGGTGGACGGTGAAAAATGCCAGATGCTGCGGGGCGACCTGATCCTGACGCCCACTGGGCTGTGGCATGAGCATGGTCACGATGGCAAAGACCCGGTGATCTGGCTGGATGTGCTGGATCTGCCGCTGGTGTACTACATGGAGGCGAGCTACCACGTCAATGGCGGCCGCCAGCCAATGAAAGCCGACCATGGCGAGCTTTCCTATGCCCGCGGCGGCTTGTTGCCCAGCCCG
>CAJAOB010000168.1 GCA_903941205.1 uncultured Burkholderiales bacterium
GCACAACCTGCTGTACGAGGGTGGCAAGCGCCTGTACTACATGGGCCCGATGTTTCGCCGCGAACGTCCGCAGCGCGGGCGTTACCGGCAGTTCCATCAGATTGGCGCAGAGGCCCTGGGCTTTGCGGGGCCCGAGGTGGATGCCGAGATCATCTTGCTGGCGGCGGCACTCTGGCAAGAGCTGGGCTTGACCGACTGGCGGCTTGAGATCAACAGCCTGGGCCAGCCCGAAGAGCGGGCGTTGCACCGGGCTCAATTGATTTCTCATCTGGAGCAACACGCCGACCTGTTGGACGAGGACGCGCGCCGGCGTCTGCACAGCAACCCCTTGCGCATCTTGGACACCAAGAATCCGGCCATGAAGCCGGTGGTCGAAACAGCGCCGCGGCTGATCGATTTCCTGGGCCCTGAATCGCTGGCCCACCTTGATGCGCTCAAAGCGATCCTAGACGCCAACGGCGTGCCCTGGACGCTGAACCATCGTTTGGTGCGCGGCCTTGACTATTACAACCTCACCGTGTTCGAGTTCGTTACCGACCAGTTGGGTGCGCAGGGTACCTTGTGCGCGGGCGGTCGGTATGACTATCTGATTGAGCAAATTGGCGGCAAACCGGCGCCGGCCGTCGGTTGGGCGTTGGGCGTCGAGCGTGTTCTCGAGTTGCTCAAGGAGTCTGGCCAGGCCCTGCCTGCGTTGGCGCCTGACGTCTATGCGGTGGTGCCTGACGCAGCAGCGGTGCCCGTGGCCCTGCGCTGTTTGCAGGCCTTGCGCGCTCAGGGCGTCAGCGTGCAGATGCATGCCAGCGCTGGCGGGGACAGCATGGGCAGCATGAAATCCCAGTTCAAAAAAGCCGATGCCAGTGGCGCGCGCTTTGCCCTGATTTTTGGCGAGGCTGAACTCGCCAGCGGCTGCGTTGCGGTCAAGCCGCTTCGGGCCGGCAAACCTGACGCGGCGCAGGAGCAATCCTTGCGCAAACTCGACGAAGCCGCCTTTTGGGCGGCCTTGCTGCGCGGCTGAACAGGGTCACGCCCCTACAATCGCGTTTTATTTCGGCATAGCAAACAAGACCCCATGGCAAAACATCTGGACCTCGAAGAGCAGGAACAACTCGCTGAGCTGAAACATTTCTGGAAGCGTTACGGCAACATCATTTCCTGGCTTTTGATCGTCGTTTTTGGCGCTGTGGCTGCCTGGAATGGCTATCAATACTGGCAGCGCACGCAGTCTGCCAAAGCGTCGGTGATGTATGACGAGGTGGAGCGCGCGGCCGTGGCGGGCGACCTGCCCAAAGTCGAACGCGCCCTTGGCGACATGAAAGAGCGCTTCGCCCGGACGGCGTATGCTGAACAGGCCGCACTGCTGGCGGCCAGGGTCTTCTATGAAAAAGGCAATGTCGATGCGGCCAAGGGCGCTCTGGCATGGGTCGCGTCCAAGGGATCAGACGAGGGCTACCAGGCGATCGCCAAGCTGCGGCTGTCCGGCATCCTGCTTGAAGCCAAAGCCTACGACGAGGCGCTTGCGCAACTGGATGGCAAGTTGCCGAAGGAGTTCAGCGCTCTGGCGGCTGACCGGCGCGGAGACATTTTGATGGCTCAGAGCAAGAAGGAACAAGCCAAGGCTGAATACCAGGCCGCTTACAAGGAGTTTGATGACCGTTCCGAGTACCGCCGGCTGGTCGAGGTCAAACTGAACGCCTTGGGTGTGGACCCGGCGCCGTCTGCAAGCGCTGGCGCTCCCTCGGCCAGCGAGCCGAAAAAATGAGGCAGAGTCTCTCGCGTGCCTTGGTCCTGGCCCGCGGCTTGCGCATTGATTTGCGCTTAACGGCAGCCTGTGTGGCACTCGCATGTCTGGCAGCTTGCTCCACCGGCTCCAGCCCGCCCAAGCCGGCAGAGCTTGGCCCATTGGTGCCCTTGATCAACGTCAAGCAGGTTTGGGCTGCGCGTGTTGGTCCGATTGAATTCCCCTTGACGCTCAGCATCAGTGGCAACAACTTGCTGGCAGCTGCCAGCGACGGGGTCGTGGTAGCGCTTGATGGGTCTAGCGGCCGTGAATTATGGCGAGCCAGCGTAGGCGCGAGCCTGGCTGCTGGCGTGGGCGGCGATGCGCGTCTGGCTGCCGTGGTGACCCAGGGTAACGAATTGATCGCGCTGGCCGAGGGGCGTGAAATCTGGCGCCAGAAGCTTGCCGCACAGGCTTACACCGCGCCTTTTGTGGCAGGTGGCCGGGTGTTCGTCCTGACGGCCGATCGCGCGGTTCATGCCTTTGACGGCGCTGTTGGCCGCAAACTCTGGACGCAGCAGCGACCCGGTGAGCCCTTGGTTTTGCGTCAGGCAGGCGTTCTCATGGCCGTCGGCGACACGCTGGTTGCCGGGCTCGCCGGTCGATTGACCGGCCTGAACCCTCTCAATGGTAGCGCTCGCTGGGAGTTGCCCATCGCCACGCCGCGCGGCGTCAACGACATCGAACGTCTGGTTGATCTGGTCGGGCCGGTGAGCCGCCTGGACGGTACGGTGTGCGTGCGTGCATTCCAGACTAGTGTGGGTTGTGTCAACGCCGAACGCGGCGTCTTGCAATGGACCAAGCCTGCCGATGGAAGCGTCGGTCTGGACAGCGATCGCCTTTTGGTGTTTGGTGTTGAATCGGACGGGAAAGTGATTGCCTGGCGACGCGCAGATGGCGACCGGGCCTGGACTACCGATGTTTTGCGGTACCGTGGTTTAACGGCGCCGCGCGTTGTTGGACGCTCGATAGCCGTTGGCGATGCTTCCGGACTGGTGCATTTGATCTCACGCCAGGACGGCAGCGTGCTCAACCGACTCACGACGGACGGCAGCGCCATAGCTGCTGCGCCGGCGCTGGTGGGTGATACCCTGGTTGTAGTGACCCGATCGGGCGCAATCTTCGGCTTCCTGCCGCAATAAGCAGGCGCATTGCCGCCCTGTCACAAGAGTCTTGATGAAACCTGTCATCGCCCTGGTGGGCCGCCCGAATGTCGGCAAATCGACGCTTTTCAACCGTCTGACCAAATCGCGTGATGCGATCGTCGCGGACTTTGCAGGCCTCACGCGAGACCGGCACTATGGGAACGGGAAATTAGGCACGCGGGAGTACATCGTCATTGACACAGGCGGTTTCGAGCCTGACGCAGCCTCCGGTATTTACAAGGAGATGGCCAATCAGACCCGCCAGGCTGTGGCCGAGGCTGATGTGGTGATTTTTGTCGTCGATGCCCGGGCTGGCCTGAACGCCCAGGACCACGATATTGCGAACTACCTGCGCAAGCTTGGCAAGCCGACGCTGCTGACCGCCAACAAGGCCGAAGGCATGCAGGAGGGCGTGCAGCTCTCCGAGTTTTTTGAACTGGGGCTGGGCGAGGTGCTGCCTGTGTCGGCCTCGCATGGCCAGGGCATGCGCACGCTGGTTGACATGGCGCTGGCGCCGCTGCATCTGCCCGACCCTGATGAGCAGGGCGACACCGAAGATCCGACGGTCATCAAGCTGGCTGTGGCCGGCCGTCCGAACGTCGGGAAATCGACGCTGATCAACACCTGGCTGGGCGAGGAGCGGCTGGTGGCATTTGACTTGCCAGGCACCACGCGTGACGCCATTTCTGTGCCCTTTGAGCGTGCCGGCCAGAAATTCGAGCTGATTGACACCGCCGGCTTGCGGCGCAAGGGCAAGGTCTTTGAGGCCATCGAGAAATTCTCGGTCGTCAAGACCCTGCAAGCCATCGAGAACGCCAATGTGGTGTTGCTGCTGCTGGATGCGACCCAGGGCGTGACTGACCAGGATGCTCATATTGCTGGCTACATTCTCGAGTCTGGTCGCGCCGTGGTGCTGGCGATCAATAAGTGGGATGCAGTTGACAGCTACCAGCGCGAAACGCTCGAGCGATCCATCGAAACGCGTCTTGGTTTTCTCAAATTTGCCTCGATCCACCGGATTTCAGCCATCAAGCGTCAGGGTCTGGCGCCGGTCTGGAAGTCCATCATCCAGGCCCACGCCTCTGCCAACCGCAAGATGTCGACCCCTGTTCTCACGCGCTTGCTGCTTGAGGCGGTTCAATTCCAGCAGCCTCAGCGCTCCGGCATGTTCCGGCCCAAGATGCGCTACGCTCACCAAGGTGGCATGAACCCGCCGATCATCATCATTCACGGCAATTCGCTCGAGCATGTCAGCGAGTCCTACAAGCGTTATCTGGAAGGGCGCTTTCGCAAGGAGTTCGATCTTGTGGGTACGCCCATGCGCATTCAGATGAAAACCTCCGCCAACCCTTTCAAGGACAAGGAATCGGACTGAACCTACAGGGTTAGCCCTAGTGCTGTGGTAAGGTAACTGTTTCTTCTCAACCAGCTCTTAAAACAACTCTTGAACACGGAGAATATCGTGAGTAATAACAAAGGTCAGCTGTTGCAGGACCCCTTCCTCAACACTTTGCGGCGCGAACATGTGCCCGTCTCGATTTACCTCGTCAATGGCATCAAGCTGCAGGGTCAGATCGAATCCTTTGACCAGTATGTCGTCTTGCTGCGCAACACAGTCACGCAAATGGTCTACAAACATGCCATCTCCACGATCGTTCCCGGACGCGCGGTGAATTTCACTGCGTCAGAGTCCGATGAAAGCCCGGCAAGCTGATCTCAGTGGACGTTCGTCAAACGGTATCGGCCTCTGTCATCCTCGTCGGAGTTGATCTCGGATCTGCAAATTTCGATCTGAAACTCGAAGAACTCGGTCTGCTGGCCCAGACCGCCGGGCTCACGCCGGTTGCCCGCATGACTTGCAAGCGAAAGGCGCCTGACGCAGCCTTGTTCGTCGGCACCGGAAAGGCCGAAGAAATCAAGATGATGGCCCGCGAGTGCGGGGCGACCGAAGTCTTGTTTGATCAGTCGCTCAGTCCGGCCCAGCAGCGAAACCTCGAGCGAACGCTCGATATGCCTGTCAATGACAGGACATTGCTGATTCTCGAGATTTTTGCCCAGCGTGCGCGCAGCCATGAGGGCAAGCTTCAGGTCGAACTCGCCCGGCTCCAGTACTTGTCGACCCGCCTGGTGCGGCGTTGGTCGCACCTGGAACGCCAGACGGGCGGCGCCGGTGTGCGGGGCGGTCCGGGCGAAAAGCAAATTGAACTGGACAAGCGCATGATCAGCGAATCGATCAAGCGGACGAAAGAGCGCCTGACCAAGGTCAAACGCCAACGGCAGACCCAGCGCAAGCAGCGCGAGCGGCGCAATTCCTTCACGATTTCGTTGGTTGGCTACACCAACGCCGGTAAAACCACGCTGTTCAACGCCCTGGTGAAAGCCCGCGCCTACGCCGCTGACCAACTATTTGCCACGCTGGATACCACCACCCGTCAGATGTACCTTGGCGATGCTGCCAGGTCGGTCTCTGTGTCGGACACGGTCGGATTCATTCGCGACTTACCGCACGGACTGATTGATGCCTTCGAAGCGACTTTGCAGGAAGCCGCCGAGGCCGATCTCTTGCTGCATGTGGTCGACGGGGCCAATCCTGAGTATCTCGAGCAAATCGAGGAGGTTCAGCGTGTGCTCGCGGAAATCGGCGCTGACCAGGTTCCGCAGGTTCTCGTTTTTAACAAGCTCGATGCAGTTGAAAACGCGCGCAGGCCCCTTCATCTGAGTGACATGTTCGAGGTGACTGACCCGGTTTCGCAAACCGTCAGGAGCCTTCAGCGGGTTTTCGTGAGTGCCCGGACCGGCGAAGGCTTGCCCTCGTTGCGAGAGTTGTTGGCGAGTCAGGCCGGGTCATTGCCCGTAGACGGCGATAGCCCTCGTCTGGATGAGGCCGTTTCCTGATTAGGCACAATGTCGGTTGTCATCAAAAAACAAGAGAAGTCGATTCATGAATCTGATCCATGCGCTCCAGCCCCTGACGGCAATGCCCGGACGGCTCAAACAGCGTTTGCTCGGCATGTTCAATCTGAACGATCCACGCTGGGGTCGGGATGAAGACAAGCCGACCGCCCCCGCTGATCCGGCAAAGCCTGAAGCTGGCCGCGATGAGCCTCCCACCAACGTGCCGCAACGCCCCAAATCCCAGGGCCCAAATCAGGGGCCCCCTGATCTTGACGAGCTATGGCGTGATTTCAACCGCAAGCTCGGTGGAATTTTCGGCGGCAGCAAAGGCGCTGGCAGCCGACCGCGTGGAAATTTGGGTGGTGGCGGCGGCGGCGGCGGCCCTGGCGGCTTTCAACCCGATATGAAAAGCGCGGGTGTTGGCGTCGGCTTGATTGCTGCTGTGGCCTTGCTTATTTGGCTTGGTACCGGATTTTTCATTGTTCAAGAGGGTCAGCAAGCGGTGATCACACAGTTTGGCCGCTACAAGGCCACTGTGGGTGCGGGTTTCAACTGGCGGTTACCCTACCCGGTGCAGCGCCACGAGATGGTCGTCGTCACGCAGATCCGTTCGGTCGACGTCGGGCGGGACACGGTGATCAAGGCCACGGGCTTGCGGGAGTCTGCGATGTTGACCGAAGACGAGAACATCGTGGAGATCAAGTTCGCCGTTCAATACCGGCTCAACGATGCCCGGGCTTATCTTTTTGAGAGCAAGGATCCCGCCGGTACTGTCGTCCAGGCGGCTGAAACAGCTGTACGGGAGGTGGTCGGCAAGATGCGCATGGACTCCGCGCTGTCCGAAGAGCGCGACCAGATCGGGCCGCGTGTGCGCGCCCTCATGCAGACAATCCTGGATCGCTACAAGGTAGGTATCGAAGTTGTTGGTATCAATTTGCAGCAAAGCGGTGTGCGCCCGCCCGAGCAGGTTCAGGCTTCCTTTGACGACGTGCTCAAGGCCGGTCAGGAGCGCGAGCGCGCGAAAAATGAAGCGCAGGCTTACGCCAACGATGTCATTCCGCGCGCCGTCGGTTCGGCTTCCCGCCTGAAGGAGGAGTCTGAGGCCTACAAGGCCAGGATCGTGGCTCAGGCCCAAGGTGATGCGCAGCGTTTCCGATCGGTTTTGACTGAATACCAGAAGGCGCCTCAAGTCACCCGGGACCGCATGTACACCGACGCGATGCAGCAGGTTTACACCAACGTGACCAAGGTGCTGGTTGACTCCCGCCAAGGTTCGAACCTCTTGTATTTGCCGCTCGACAAAATCATCCAACAGAGCGGCCAGGGCGGCGCGACGACCGGTCCTGAATTTTCTGCTGCGCCCGCCACTCCAGTCACGCCGGTGCCAGCTCCGCTGCCGGCCGATGCGCGTACCCGTGACGCGCGAACTCGCTAAGGATTCATCGTGAACAGAATCGGATTTATTGCTTCTTCCTTTCTCATCGCGCTGGCGCTATTGAGCTCAATGTTGTTTGTGGTGGATCAGCGGCAGTTCGGCGTGGTTTACGCGCTCGGTCAGATCAAGAGCGTGATCACGGAGCCAGGGCTTAATTTCAAACTGCCACCGCCCTTTCAAAATGTGAGCTACATCGACAAGCGGCTGCTTACGCTGGACAGCACCGACGCGGAGCCCATGTTGACGGCTGAAAAGCAGCGCGTTGTGATCGATTGGTATGTTCGCTGGCGCATCACGGAGCCATCCGAGTACATCCGCAATGTCGGCCTGGATGAACGTGCCGGCGCCAACCAGCTCAATCGCGTGGTTCGCAATGCCTTCCAGGAGGAAATCAACAAGCGCACCGTGAAAGACTTGCTGTCCCTCAAACGAGAAGCATTGATGACCGACGTCAAGACCGAGGTTTTGCAAGTGGTGCGCGGTGCCAAGCCCTGGGGTGTTGATGTGGTGGATGTGCGCATTACGCGGGTCGACTATGTCGAGTCCATCACCGAATCCGTTTACAGGCGCATGGAGGCCGAGCGAAAACGCGTGGCGAACGAGTTGCGCTCAACGGGCGCTGCCGAGGGCGAGAAGATCCGTGCCGACGCGGATCGTCAGCGCGAAATCACGATCGCCAACGCCTACCGCGATGCCCAGAAGATCAAGGGCGAGGGTGATGCACAAGCGGCTGCTCTTTACAACGACTCGTTTGGGCGCGACGCCCAATTTGCTCAGTTCTACCGCAGCCTTGATGCTTACAAGGCGAGCTTTAATAAAAAGAGCGACGTGATGGTGCTGGACCCGTCCTCTGATTTCTTCAAGGCCATGCGCGGGTCCGGCTCTGGCGCTGCGCCTGCGAAGAAATAGTTTTTAGCGTGGCCGCTTGGATTCAGGGTTTGCTCTCGGAGCGGGCCCGTCCCGGCTTGGTTCAGCGCTTTGGCAAAGCCCGCTAACTGGTTTGTTGGGTAGCTGAACAACGAGCGGACCCCGGTCTAAACGCTTGCGGAGGGGCATGAGTCATTTCCTCCGGCGGTATCCTGACGTGGTAGCGCATCGTGCGCTCTCGGGTTCGAGTCGTACATCAATATGCGCCAGATCGGTTTTCCGTCAGTTGCACCGTAAATGAGTGCGAAGCACCGGTAAAATCCCACTTTTACAGCTCATCTGAAATACGCATGCCCGCTTGGTCGTCATCATGGCAATTGCCGGATCAAATTGCCGATGTCCTGCCCTCCGAGGCGCGTCACATCGAAGAACTCCGCAGACTTTTTCTGGACACCGCGCGAAGCTACGGCTATGAACTGGTCATGCCGCCGATGCTGGAGCACTTGGAGTCGCTTCTGACCGGTACCGGCGAAGCGCTGGATTTGCAAACCTTCAAGCTGGTGGACCAACTCTCCGGACGAACCCTAGGTTTGCGCGCCGACTCCACTCCCCAAGTGGCGCGAATCGACGCCCATCTGCTCAATCGAAACGGTGTTGCGCGACTTTGCTATTGCGGGCCGGTTTTGCATACGCGTGCCGAGCGCCCGCATGCGACTCGCGAACCGCTGCAGTTTGGCGCCGAAATCTACGGCCACGCGGGACTCGAAGCCGATCTGGAGGCGCAGTTGCTGGCCCTGCAAGGTCTTGGCGCGGCGGGGGTTGAGTCGCTGTCTGTCGACATGGCTGATGTGCGCATTGTCAGCAGCTTACTGGCCGGCGCCAGCATCGGCCCTGCGGCGCTGGGCAGGCTGCATGCCGCGCTGGCTGCCAAAGACGCCAGTGAACTGACCAGTCTGCTCGCGGCCGAACCCAGTATTTCCCAAGAATCTGCCCGTGGCCTCAAAGCCCTGCTGGATCTTTACGGCGACGAGCAGGTACTGACCGAAGCCGAGAAGGTCCTGAAGGCCGTGCCGGTGGCAATTCAGGCGATTCAAGGCATGCGCTGGCTCGCCTCGCACGTAGCCACTGTTGGCGGTGGCGTTCGGCTCGGTTTTGACCTGGCTGACTTGCGCGGCTACGCCTACTACAGCGGAACCCGGTTTGCGATCTACGGCCACGGCGCCGAGCTTGCCCGTGGCGGCCGTTATGACGAAGTTGGCGCGGTCTTTGGCCGCAGGCGGCCTGCTGCCGGTTTCAGCCTGGACCTCAAGGAACTCGTCAGCGTTCTGGCGCCGCGGCCCTTGCGAGCGGCAGTTCGTGCGCCCTGGGGCGAGGGCTCGGCCCTGCGTGAGGCCATCTCCAATCTGCGAGCGCTGGGTGAAACCGTGGCCTGCGTGCTGCCCGGGCACGAACATGAAGTCAATGAATTCGATTGCGACCGTGAACTGGCCCATGTGGCTGGGCAGTGGATCGTTCGGCCGCTGAGCAAGAGTCTCGCCTGAACACTTCTGCGTCGCTTCCCGCAACCCTTTTTGAGCAAATAGCCCCCCAAATGACAAACAAACAAGCCGCAACTGCGGGACGCAACGTCGTGGTCGTTGGCACCCAATGGGGCGATGAAGGCAAAGGCAAGCTGGTTGACTGGCTGACCGAAATGTCGCAAGGCGTGGTCCGCTTCCAGGGCGGCCACAACGCGGGTCATACCTTGGTGATCAACGGCGTCAAAACTGCCTTGCACCTGATTCCGAGCGGTATCATGCGGCCCGGCGTGAAGTGCTACATCGGTAACGGCGTCGTGCTGTCGGCAGCCAAGTTGTTTGAAGAAATCGAAGGCCTGGAAAAAGCGGGCGTCGAGGTTCGCTCGCGCCTTCGAATCAGCGAAGCTTGTCCCTTGATCTTGCCTTTCCATGCGGCGCTTGACATGGCCCGCGAAGCGGCTAAGGAAAAGGCGGGCATTGCCAAGATCGGCACCACCGGCCGCGGCATCGGCCCTGCTTACGAAGACAAGATTGCGCGTCGTGCGTTGCGGGTGCAAGACTTGAAATACCCGGATCGCTTTGCCACCAAGCTGCGCGAACTGCTCGAACTGCATAACTTCATCCTGACCGGCTTTTTGAACGCGCCTGCGATCGACTTCGAAACCGTCTACAGCGAAGCCATGCGCCACGCTGAACTTCTAAAACCGATGATGGCCGACGTCTCGCGCGAGCTCAATGACGTGCACCGGACAGGCGCTAATTTGCTGTTTGAAGGCGCGCAAGGCACTTTGCTGGATGTGGATCACGGCACTTATCCCTTTGTCACCTCGAGCAATTGCGTGGCGGGCAATGCGGCAGCAGGTGCGGGTGTCGGTCCGGGCATGCTGCATTACATTCTGGGCATCACCAAGGCGTATTGCACCCGCGTCGGCGGCGGTCCTTTCCCGACCGAGCTCGATTGGGAGACGCCTGGCACGGTGGGCTACCACCTGAGCACTGTGGGCGCTGAAAAAGGCGTGACCACGGGCCGCAGTCGCCGCTGCGGCTGGTTTGATGCGGCGCTGCTCAAACGCTCCGCGCAGGTCAATGGCTTGTCGGGTCTGTGCATCACCAAGCTGGACGTGCTGGACGGTATCGAAACGCTCAAGCTTTGCACCGGCTATGAACTCGACGGCGTTGTCACAGACATCCTGCCCATGGGGGCCGAGGAAATTGCGCGCTGCAAGCCCATCTACGAAGACCTACAGGGCTGGACTCAAAGCACGGTAGGGGTTACTGACTATGCCTTGCTGCCGTCAGCGGCTCAGCGCTACCTGCAGCGGATTGAAGAAGTGACGGGCGTGCCGATCCACATGGTTTCAACCAGCCCGGACCGCGACCACACGATCTTGCTGCGAAATCCCTACATAGTCTGAGCACCGGGGATCTTTTGACTTCGCTCTTTTGATTGGAAGCACCGCATGTTGACTGAAGACGGCAAACACCTTTACGTGAGCTACGACGAGTACCA